>NZ_JAPTFX010000072.1:0-22029 GCF_030985895.1 Stenotrophomonas sp. Sm6012
GCATGGATGCCGCGGCCAAGCCCCCAGGGATGGGTTCACGGCGTCCCCCGCGCAGCCCACCCGCCCGGCCAAGCGCGGCTTTTGATTGTGAACCACCCCGCCACGAGGGGCTCCGCCGTTGGCCGGAACCCCCGCGACAAACCCGCGCACGTGCGCAATCCCGGCGAACGGCGGACAATGGAGACCTCAGGCGGCCCGCCGTGCCGCCCTCCCGCTTTCTGCTGCAAGGATTCCCCATGGCCGCCCGCAAGTCCTCCGCCCCCCTGATCGAAGTCACCGCACGCCCCGGCCAGCCGCTGGGCATGGCCCCGGCCGTCTTCCTGCGCGATTTCTGGCAGAAGCGCCCGTTGCTGATCCGCAACGCCTTCCCGGATTTCCAGACCCCGGTGCAACCGGAAGACCTGGCGGGCCTGGCCTGCGAGGAAGGCGTGCTGGCGCGCCTGATCGAACATGACAAGGCCCAGGATGGCTGGCGCGTGCGCACCGGCCCGTTCCAGGAAGACATCTTCCCCGCCCTGCCCGACCACGACTGGACCCTGCTGGTGCAGGACGTGGACAAGTGGGACAAGGACGTGCGCGCGCTGATCGAGCATTTCAGCTTCCTGCCGCGCTGGCGCATGGATGACGTGATGATCAGCTTCGCCGCCACCGGTGGCTCAGTTGGCGCGCACGTCGACCAGTACGACGTGTTCCTGCTGCAGGCCCATGGCCATCGCCGCTGGCAGATCGACGCCAGCGAATCGATCAAGGGCAAGCAGCCGCCGCTGGGCTTCCGCCCGGACGTGGAACTGAAGCTGCTGAAGGTGTTCAAGCCGACCCACGACTGGGTGCTGGCGCCGGGCGACATGCTGTACCTGCCGCCGAACGTGCCGCACCACGGCGTGGCTGAAGACCCCTGCCTGACCTTCTCGTTCGGCATGCGCGCGCCGTCCTCGGCCGAGCTGATCAGCGACTACCTGGATACCCTGATCGCCGATGCCGACGAGAACATCCGCTACCAGGATGCCGACCTGAAGGTGCCGGCCGACCCGAACGAGATCGACACGGTGGCGATGGCCCGGGTGATCACCGCGCTCAATGCCATCCGCATGAACGACCCGGACAAGCTGGGCGACTGGTTCGGCCGCTTCATCACCACCTACCGCGCCGCCGGCGAAGTGATGGCCCACCAGGCCGCACCGGCAGCGGAAGAAGTGGTCCAGGCCCTGGCTTCGGGCCTGCTGCTGCAGCGCCATCCGTGGGCGCGCCTGGCCTGGCGCCGGGCCAAGCGCGGTGCCAGCCTGTACGTCAGCGGCCAGGACTTCGCGCTGCCGGTGAAGGACGCGCAGCGCCTGGCCGGTGCCGAGCAGCTCGACGCCGCGGCCTATCGCGGCCTGTCCGACAAGGGCCGTGCCGTGGTCCAGCGGCTGCTGGTCGGCGGCGTGTTCCAGCTGATCGACCCCAACGAGCTGTATGACGCCGAAGACGAGGACGACGGCGAGGACAGCGTGGTGCTGGGCGAGGTGGTCGAAGGCCGTGACCGCGTGGATGCGATCGACGACAACGCGGTGTCCGACGATGTCCACACCGTGACCGTGCATGACGACGGCATCGAGGTCATCGTCAACTTCGAGGATCACGACGAAGACGACAGCGACGACGACCGCGCCTGAGCCATCGCGATGATCCGGGTCCAGCAGGTCAGCCACGCCGACGCCCACGTTGCGATCCACGACGTGCGCCGGCGCGTGTTCGTGCAGGAACAGGGCATCGCCGCCGAGCTGGAACGCGATGCGCTGGACCCGGTCAGTGCCCATGTGCTGGCGCTGGACGCTGCCGACCGGCCGATCGGCACCGGCCGACTGGCGCCAGACGGTCGTATCGGTCGCATGGCGGTGCTGGCCAGCCATCGCAGCCACGGGGTGGGTGAGGCCCTGCTGCAGGCCCTGGTCGAGGCCGGGCGCCGGCTCGGCCTGGCCGAACTGCACCTGCACGCGCAGCTGCCGGCCCGGGCGTTCTATGCCCGCCACGGCTTCCTGGCCGAGGGCGATGTATTTGAAGAAGCAGGCATCGGCCACCAGCAGATGCGCCGCCGGCTGGGCGCGGCCAGCGCCATCGACAGCCGTGCCGAAGCAGTGGACATCACCACCGCCATCGTCCATCGCGCCCGCCGCCAGCTGTGGCTGCACAGCCGCCAGCTGGACCCGGGCCTGCTCGACACACCGCCCGTGCAGGCCGCCCTGCGCCGATTCGTCACCGCCCGCCACGACAAGCAGCTGCGGGTGATCGTGCACGATGCGGCGGCGATCGCCTCGGCCGGAGCGCCCCTGCTGGCGCTGGCCCAGCGCCTGCCCAGCGTGATCCAGGTCCGCGAGGTCTGCGACCCGATCGACCGTGCGCTGGCCTCGGCGTGCATGCTCAACGACGCCGGCGACTTCTACTTTCGTCTGATCGGCCACCGCCTCGACGGCGAGGCCGGCATCGCGCTACCGGCACGTTCGCAGCCGTTCGAGCAGCAATTGCAGCGTGTCTGGGACCGTTCGCGCGATTGCAGCGAACTTCGCGCGCTCGGCCTCTGAGCGGAGCGGGCTGCCCCAACCTGTCTGGAAGCGGCACCGGTGGACCTGCGATGCCTCGGGCGGCGCCCCTTCGTGTCCGGTTGGGGGTACAATTTGGCTGTTTGAACGCGCCCGCGCAGGGCTATTCATCTTCCTGCCGGGTCCTTCTGAAGCCATACCCCACAAAGCGAATCAACACCCTCCATCGTGGACAATCAACTGAAGCAGTTTGCGCAATCTTCGCAACTCGCCGGCGGCAACGCCTCCTATGTCGAGGACCTGTACGAGCAGTACCTGGTCTCCCCGGATAGTGTCGATCCCAAATGGAAAACCTACTTCGACGGCTTCAAGGGCCGCGAAGCAGGTGACATTCCGCACTCGGCCGTCATCTCCCACATTGCGGACGCGGCCAAGGATGCGCTGAAAGCCGGCACCGGCAACGGTGCGGGCGACGAGCGTGAGCGCAATGTCGGTCGTCTGATCACCGCCTACCGCTCGCGCGGCCATCTGGACGCCCGCCTGGACCCGCTGGGCCTGACCACGCCGGTCAACACCCCGGACCTGGGCCTGCCGTTCCACAGCCTGTCCGATGGCGACCTCAACAGCGAATTCAGCACCGGCGGCGTCGGTGGCCAGCCGCGCATGAAGCTGCGCGACCTGCTGGCGCGCCTGAAGGCGACCTACACCGGCTCGATCGGTGCGGAGTTCATGCACATCTCCGAGGTCGAGCAGCGCCAGTGGATCTACAAGAAGCTGGAAGCGGCCGGTGGCAACTACCAGCTGGACGCTGACACCCAGCGCCGCACCCTGGAGCGCCTGACCGCCGCCGAGGGCCTGGAACGCTACCTGCACACCAAGTACGTCGGCCAGAAGCGCTTCTCGCTGGAAGGCGGCGACTCGCTGATCCCGATGATGGATACCATCATCCGCAGCGCCGGCAAGGATGGCGTCAAGGATGTGGTGATCGGCATGGCCCACCGCGGCCGCCTGAACGTGCTGGTCAACACCCTGGGCAAGAACCCGCGCAAGCTGTTCGACGAATTCGAAGGCAAGTTCGAGCACGACGAGCACGCCTCCGCCGGTGACGTGAAGTACCACATGGGCTTCTCGGCCGACGTCGCCACCGACGGTGGCCCGGTGCACCTGGCGCTGGCGTTCAACCCGTCGCACCTGGAAATCGCCGACCCGGTCGTGGCCGGTTCCGTGCGTTCGCGCCAGGAGCGCCGCAAGGACACCGCGCGCAAGCAGGTCATGCCGATCCTGATCCACGGCGACGCGGCCTTCTCCGGCCAGGGCGTGGTCATGGAGCTGTTCCAGATGTCGCAGGCCCGCGGCTTCGCCGTCGGCGGCACCGTGCACATCGTGGTCAACAACCAGGTCGGTTTCACCACCTCCAACCCGCTGGATACGCGCTCCACGCGCTACGCCACCGACGTGGCGAAGATGATCGCCGCCCCGGTGCTGCACGTGAACGGCGATGATCCGGAAGCGGTGGTGTTCGCCGCACAGCTGGCCTTCGAGTTCCGCCAGACGTTCGCCAAGGACGTGGTGATCGACCTGATGTGCTACCGCCGTTGGGGCCACAACGAGGCCGACGAGCCGGCAATCACCCAGCCGCTGATGTACCAGGTGATCCGCAAGCACGCCACCACCCGCGAGATGTACGCCGAGCAGCTGGAAAAGGCGGGCGTGATCGCCGCCGGCGCCGGCAAGGCGATGGTCGATGCCTACCGCGAGAAGCTGGACGCCGGTGAAGTGACCACCGAGCTGGCCAAGGTCGAGAAGACCCCGCCGAGCAGCCCGCTGTTCGTCGATTGGCCGAAGCTGCTGGAAGGCAAGCTGTCCGACCCGGTCTCGACCAAGGTCGAGAAGAACAAGCTGGTCGAGCTGGCCAAGCTGATCAACACCGTGCCGGACGAAGTGCAGCTGCACTCGCGCGTGGCAAAGGTCTACGACGACCGCCGCAAGATGGCCGCCGGCGAGATCCCGGGCGACTGGGGCTTTGCCGAGAACCTGGCCTACGCCACCCTGCTCGACGAAGGCCATGCGCTGCGCCTGGTCGGCCAGGACGTCGGCCGCGGTACGTTCACGCATCGCCACGCAATCCTGCACGACCAGAAGACCGACAACTACTACATGCCGCTGCGGCAGCTGGTGGATTCGCCGGAAAAGGCCACCGTCATCGATTCGCTGCTGAGCGAAGAAGCGGTGATGGCCTACGAGTACGGCTTCTCCACCACCGATCCGAACACGCTGTGCATCTGGGAAGGCCAGTTCGGCGACTTCGCCAACGGCGCCCAGGTGGTGATCGACCAGTTCATCGCCGCCGGTGAAGCCAAGTGGGGCCGTATTTCCGGCCTGACCCTGCTGCTGCCGCATGGCTACGAAGGGCAAGGCCCGGAACACAGCTCGGCGCGCCTGGAGCGCTTCCTGCAACTGTGTGCGCTGGAGAACATGCTGGTGGTGGTGCCGTCGACCCCGGCACAGGCCTTCCACATGCTGCGCCGCCAGCTGCACCTGACCACCCGCAAGCCGCTGGTGGTGATGTCGCCGAAGTCGCTGCTGCGCCACAAGCTGGCCGTGTCGACCCTGGACGAACTGGCCAACGGCGAGTTCCAGCACCTGATCGGCGATGCCAATGCCGATGCCAAGAAGGTCAAGCGCGTGGTGCTGTGCTCCGGCAAGGTCTACTACGACCTGCTGGAAGACCAGACCAAGCGTGGCCAGGACGACGTGGCGATCATCCGCGTGGAGCAGCTGTATCCGTTCCCGCGTGCGCTGCTGGCCGCCGAACTGAAGAAGTACGGCAAGGCCACCGACGTGGTGTGGACGCAGGAAGAACCGCAGAACCAGGGTGCGTGGTACCAGATCCGCCACCACCTGCAGTTCTGCCTGGCCGATGGCCAGAACCTGCACTACGCCGGTCGCGCACGTTCGGCTTCGCCGGCTGCCGGTCACATGGCTGACCACGTCCGCGAACAGCAGCAGCTGGTCGCCGATGCACTGGTCAACCCGTTCAACGACACGTTCGCTGAATAATCCTCCCCCTATTTAGAAGACAAACCAGGAAGCTCCCGCAATGGCCACCGAAGTCAAAGCCCCGGTACTGCCCGAATCCGTCGCCGACGGCACCATCGCCACCTGGCACAAGAAGGTGGGCGACGCCGTCAAGCGCGACGAAAACCTGCTTGACCTGGAAACCGACAAGGTCGTCCTGGAAGTGCCGTCGCCGGTCGACGGCGTGCTCAAGGAAATCAAGTTCGCCGAAGGCTCGACCGTGACCTCCAGCCAGGTCGTGGCGATCATCGAAGAAGGCGCCGTGGCCGCTGCCCCGGCTCCGGCCGCTGAAGAGAAGAAGGCCGAGGCCGCGCCGGCCGCTGTGGCTCCGGCTGCTGCTGCCGCTCCGGCTCCGGCCGCCAAGTCGGCCGCCGACGCGCTGCCGCCGGGCGCCCGCTTCACCGCCATCACCGAAGGCGTGAACCCGGCCGACGTCGACGGCACCGGCCGCCGCGGCGCGGTGACCAAGGAAGACATCGTCAACTTCGCCCGCAACGGCGGCGCCGGCAAGGCCGGTGGCGCACGTCCGGAAGAGCGCGTGCCGATGACCCGCATCCGCAAGCGCATCGCCGAGCGCCTGATGGAGTCGAAGAACTCGACCGCCATGCTGACCACCTTCAACGAAGTCGACCTGTCCAAGGTGTCGGCGGCGCGCAAGGAGCTGCAGGACGAGTTCGTCAAGGCCCACGGCATCAAGCTGGGCTTCATGAGCTTCTTCGTGAAGGCCGCTGCCAACGCGCTGCAGCGCTTCCCGCTGGTCAACGCCTCGATCGACGGCGACGACATCATCTACCACGGCTACTCGGACATCTCGATCGCCGTCTCGACCGAGAAGGGCCTGGTCACCCCGGTCCTGCGCAACGTCGAGCGCATGTCGTTCGCCGACATCGAGAAGACCATCGCCGACTACGCCAAGAAGGCGCGTGACGGCAAGCTGAGCCTGGAAGAACTGCAGGGCGGCACCTTCACCGTGACCAACGGCGGCACCTTCGGTTCGCTGCTGTCGACCCCGATCATCAACCCGCCGCAGAGCGCCATCCTGGGCATGCACGCCATCAAGGAGCGTCCGATCGCCCAGAACGGCCAGGTCGTGATCGCGCCGATGATGTACCTGGCGCTGTCCTATGACCACCGCATCATCGACGGCAAGGATTCGGTGCAGTTCCTGGTGGACATCAAGAACCAGCTGGAAAACCCGGGCCGCATGCTGTTCGGCCTGTAAGACACCTCCCGCCCCTCCGCGCCTGCGCGGAGGGGTTCTGGTAATGCATCAAGGAATAATTCAATGGCTGAACAATTCGACGTCGTCGTCATCGGTGCCGGCCCGGCCGGTTACCACGCTGCCATCCGTGCGGCACAGCTGGGCCTGAAGACCGCCTGCATCGACGCAGCGCTGGGCAAGGACGGCAAGCCGGCCCTGGGCGGCACCTGCCTGCGCGTGGGCTGCATCCCGTCCAAGGCGCTGCTGGATTCCTCGCGCCAGTTCTGGAACATGGGCCACATCTTTGGCGACCATGGCATCAGCTTCAAGGATGCCAAGATCGACGTCGAGGCGATGGTTGGCCGCAAGGACAAGATCGTCAAGCAGTTCACCGGCGGCATCGGCATGCTGTTCAAGGCCAACAAGGTCGCCGCCTACTACGGCTTCGGCGAACTGCAGCCGGGCAACGTGGTCAAGGTCACCCAGCATGACGGTTCCATCGTCGAGCTGAAGGGCACCAACGTCATCATCGCCGCCGGTTCGGATTCGATCGAACTGCCGTTCGCCAAGTTCGACGGCGAGACCATCGTCGACAACGTCGGCGGCCTGGACTTCACCGAAGTGCCGAACCGCCTGGCGGTGATCGGTGCCGGCGTGATCGGCCTGGAACTGGGCAGCGTGTGGAAGCGCCTGGGCGCTGAAGTCACCATCCTGGAAGCACTGCCGGAGTTCCTGGCCGTGGCCGACGCCGAAGTGGCCAAGACCGCTGCCAAGGAATTCAAGAAGCAGGGCCTGGACATCCGCCTCGGTGCCAAGGTCTCCAAGACCGAGATCACCGGCAAGGGCAAGAAGAAGGAAGTCGTTGTCACCTACACCGACAGCGAAGGCGAAAAGACCCTGACCGTGGACAAGCTGCTGGTGGCCGTCGGCCGTCGCGCCGCCACCAAGGGCCTGCTGGCCGAAGGCACCGGCGTCAAGATCAACGAACGCGGCCAGATCGAAGTCGACGCGCACTGCCACACCGGCGTCAACGGCGTGTGGGCGGTCGGCGACTGCGTGCGCGGCCCGATGCTGGCGCACAAGGGCTTCGAGGAAGGCATCGCGGTGGCTGAGCTGATCGCCGGCCTGCCCGGCCACGTCAACTTCGACACCATTCCGTGGGTCATCTACACCGAGCCGGAACTGGCCTGGGTCGGCAAGACCGAAGCCCAGCTGAAGGCCGAAGGCATTCCGTACAAGGCCGGCAGCTTCCCGTTCGCCGCCAACGGCCGTGCCGTGGCGATGATCGAGCCGGCGGGCTTCGTGAAGATCCTGGCCCATGCCGAAACCGACCGCATCCTCGGCATGCACCTGGTCGGCGCCAACGTCTCCGAGCTGGTGCACGAAGGCGTGCTGACCATGGAGTTCAGCGGCTCGGCCGATGACCTGGCCCGCATCTGCCACGCCCACCCGTCGCTGTCGGAAGTGATCCACGACGCGGCGATGGCGGTCAGCAAGCGCGCCATCCACAAGGCGAACTGATCGTTCGCTGGTAGTGGGGGGCGGGCGGCGGGCCCCCCCCCCCCACCCCAGCAATCAAAAAACCCCGCCTCGGCGGGGTTTTTCATTGGCCACGCAGCTCGTCCAGCAACAGCCGGGTCGCCGGCGATGCCTTTCCGGCATCCGAACTGACAAGACCGAACACCCGCTGGATGAGCGGCCGTAGCGGCATCACCCGCAGGCCATGCCGGTCCCCAGGCAGCGTGGATTCGGGCACCAGCGAAACGCCCAGCCCTTCGCGGACCAGCACACAAGCACTGGTCCAGTCGCGTACGGTTACCCGTACGTCTGTCATTTCCAGGCCAGCGTCACTCATCAAGCGCTGACCATTCACCGCACAGCCGCCCGTTGCAAGGATGAAGGGTTCGGCCGCCAGCTCGCTCAGCGCCACCCCGCTCCCGGTGGCGCGACGCACCAACGGATGCGCCTGCGGCAGCACCGCCATCCACCCATCGCTGCCCAGTGCCAGCGGGTCTCGATCAGCAGCGGGGTTCATCACCACCCCGGCATCGACCATGCCGGCTGCCAGCCAGTGCTCGACCTCCACGTCGGTACCTTCCACGGTCACCACCTCGATGCCCGGGTGACGCCGCCGGAAATCACGCAACAGCGGGGGCAACACGCCCGAGATGATCGAAGGAAAGCTGGCCAGGCGGATGCGGACTCCACTCACCCCGCGGCTGTCGTCGGCCAGCGCGCGGATGGCCTGCAGGCCGCCCAGCATGCTGCGTGCGTGTTCGATCACTCGCTGCCCCAGCGCGGTGATCTCCACCTGACGTCGCTCGCGCACGAAGACCGCAAAGCCCAGCGAGGCCTCCAACTGGGCCAGTGCCTGGCTGGCACCGGATTGGCTGATGCCGACGCGATCGGCGCCGCGCGAGATGGTTCCCTCGTCGGCCACCGCAACCAGCAGACGCCAATGGGCAAGATTCATCATGGCAGGCAGTAGCCCAGCTTATGGCATGGAAATCGAAGATTGATTTTACCGGATACCGCCGCGCCAGCAGACTGCCCTGCATCGGCTTTCCCAGCCGCTCTTCCCTCTCGAGATCGTCCATGAAGCTGTACTACACGCCCTACACGTGCTCGCTGTCACCCCACATCGTGCTGCGAGAGCTGGGGCTCCCGTTCGAACTGGTCAAGGTCGACAACGCGACCAGGCAGACCGCCGATGGCCGCGATTTCCGTACGATCAACCGCAAGGGATACGTTGCCGCGCTGGAGCTGGACGACGGCCAGGTGCTGACCGAAGGCCCGGCGATCGTCCAGTTCCTGGCCGACCTGAAACCCGAATGCGCGCTGGCCCCGCCCGTCGGCAGCTGGGAGCGGGTACGGCTGCAGGAGTGGTTGAACTTTGTCACCAGCGAAATCCATGCCGGTTCAGCACCACTGTTCAATGCCGCACTGCCGGAAGAGGCCAAGGCATTCTTCCGTGCAAAACTCTTCAAGCGCTTCGATCTGCTGCAGGAAACCCTGGCACAACAGGATTTCGTGATGGGTTCAAGCTTCAGCGTGGTCGATGCCTATCTGTTCACCGTGCTTGGCTGGTGCCGCTTCTTCTCCATCGATCTGGCGGCGTGGCCGGCACTGCCTGCCTACACCCGCAGGGTCAACGCGCGACCGGCCGTGCAGGCAGCGCTGCGTGCCGAAGCGACATGATGTGAAGCCGTGCCCCTGCCTGGCTTGGCCGTTGTGGAGAGCAGCCGGGCATGGGCTCGGCGCTACGCCTTTCCAGCCGGCTTCTTCGGTGGATCGTCGCAGATCTTGTGCTGCACCACCGTATCGCCGGCCTTCCATTCCTTCACCACCCGGCAGCGCTCCCGGGCTTTCGGTGTCGCCGCCGCTGCGGCATCCGCTTCGTCAGCAGCCGCGGTCTGCTGGCGCTCGAGCCAGGCAGACGACGGCGGCACAGCCGGTGCAGCGAGCGCGGGCAGCGCAATCAGCGCCAGCGCGGCCAGCAGCAGCGCCCTCATGCGGCCACCGGGCCGCCACCGAGCAGGCGTGCCGGCAGCATGAACAGCGCGCGCAGGAACGCGAACAGCGCCGAGAAGGTGATGCCGACCAGGCGGAACGGCAGGCTCAGCAGCCACACGAACGGCCAGGCGATCAGGGCGAGGATCGCCAGCGGCCAGCACAGCACGAACAGCAGGCACCACACACCGAGCGCGAACAGGGTCTTCATCACGGTCTCCTTGGGGCGGCACCCTGCCGCCTGTGGACACCATGGCGCCCCGCCCTCGCTGCCCGCAAACGGTTTGCGACGAAACCCAGGCTGGGGGCGATGAAACCGGTGGTGGGGAAACCGGAGATTCAGGAGGTTGCCGGCCAGCGGCCGGCACTACCGAACGGATTCACACCGGCAGTGCGCCCGGGCGGCCATGGGCCAACTGGAAGCGTGCGGCCGTGCGTACCGGTGCATCCGCGCGCAGCACGCTGTCGGCGAAACGCAGCTCGGCGTCCACCGTCTGCCGGTTCAGCTGCAGCTTCCACCAGCCACGGCGATCACCATCGAAATAGCGGATATGCGGGTTCTGCGGAATCGACGGACCGTAGTACGGGCCATAGGGCGTATCGTCGCCGCCGCTGCTGATCGCCGGGGCAATGAACTCGGTAGCCAGCACCGGGGCATCGGCCGTGTCGAAATCCAGCTTCAGGTCGTTGACGAAGGTGGAATGCCAGTCGCCACCGAGCACGATGGCGTTGCCCTGGCCGCCTGCCTGCAGGGCCTGCAGCAATCGTTTGCGTGCGGCGGGATAGCCATCCCAGGCGTCGTTCCAGAAACGCTCGCGCGGCGTGCCGCCGTCCAGCCGCAGCTGCGCCATCAGCAGCTGCTGCACCACCACGTTCCAGCGCGTGCCCTGCGCGGCGGCCATCGACTGTGCGAACCACGCCTCCTGGCCTGCACCGAGCATGCTCATGCGCGGGTCCAGTGCGGCGTCACAGCGTGGTGACTCACCGACGCCACAGGGATTGGCGGGGCGGAACTGCCTACAGTCGAGCAGGGTCAGCTGTGCCAGATCGCCGTAGCGCAGGCGCCGGTGCACGCGCAGGCCGCCATTGCCGGTCGGCGCGCTGCGCATCGGCAGGTGTTCGTAGAACGCACGGTAGGCCGCGGCGCGGCGCACGATGAAGTCCTCGGTCGATACGCCGGGCTTTTCCGGGTGGATGCCGGAGTAATCGTTCTGCACCTCGTGGTCATCCCAGATCACCGCGAACGCGTGTGCGGCGTGCGCGGCCTGCAGATCCGGATCGAGCTTGTACAGCGCGTACTGGTCACGGTAGCGCTGCAGGCTGACCGTCTCGCCGCTGAAGCGCTCGGCATCCAGCGTGCGCCCGCGTGCGTTCTGCAGCGGGCTGTATTCGTACAGGTAGTCACCGGCATGCAGCACCAGGTCGACATCGCTCTGTGCGATGTCGCGCAGCACCGGATAGTAGCCACTGTTCCAGGCCTGGCAGGTGCACAGCGCCAGCCGCAGCTGCTGCAGTTGCATGTCCAGCAGCGGCGCGGTGCGGAAGTGGCCGACCGCGCTTTCCTCATCGCCATCGCAGGCGAATCGATAGTAATAGTCGCGGCCCGGGCGCAGGCCGTTGACCTCCACGTGCACCGAATGGGCCAGCTCCGGCGCCGCGGCGGCAACGCCACGCTGCACCAGCCGGCGCATGCCCGGGTCTTCAGCCACGAACCAGCGCACCGGCACCGCCCGCGACGGCATGCCGCCACCGTTGAGCGGGTCCGGGGCCAACCGCGTCCACAACACGGCTCCCTGCGGATCCGGATCGCCGGCGGCAATGCCGAGGGTGAACGGATCACGCCCCAGCCGCGGCCGTGGGCCGGCCGTGGCCAGCCCCGGCATCGCCGCCAGCGCGATCGCCGCCCCCGTGCCCTGCCACGCCATGCGCAGCAGGCGACGACGGCTTTCCGGATCGACAGGCCCGCGCATCAGAAGCGCACGGTGGCGGTGGCCATCACCTGGCGCGGTGCACCGACCTGCATGGTCGCCAGGCTGCGGGTCGGGTCGGCGGCATAGGTGCCGTTGGTGTTGATCGACGACAGGTAGCGCTTGTCGGTCAGGTTGGTCAGGTTCAGCGCCACGGTCAGGTTCTGCGCCGGGCCCAGCGTGCCGAAGTCATAGGCCACCGAGGCGTTGACCAGCCAGTAGCTCGGCACCGACACATCATTGGTGTAGGTCACGTAGCGCTTGCCGACATGGTTGGCCGACAGGCGCATGTCCCACGGGCCCGGGGTCCACGCCAGGGTGCTGGCGAACATCCATTCCGGGGTGTCGACGGTCTTCTTGCCGCGGGTCGGCACCACGCCGTTGTTCACGTAGTCGTTGTCGTAGGTGCTGTCATTCCACGACAGCGCGTTGGACCAGGCCAGGTCCTGCATCGGCTTCAGCTGCAGGGTCGCCTCGGCGCCACGGCTGGTCACCGAACCGACGTTGGAGAACAGCGCCGGGCAGCCGAGGATGCCCACGCATTGGGCGATCGCCAGCAGGCGGTTGTCGAACTTGACGTCGTACACCGCAACCGAGGCTTCATAACCCTGGCCGTAGCTACGCCAGCCCAGCTCCAGCGTGCGCGACTGTTCCGGCTTCAGGTTCTGTGCGCTGGCATCGAACGCCGCCTGCGGCACGTTGAACGGGCTGCCCACGCCCAGCGCATAGGCCGCGATGTTCTTGGCGAACGAACCGAAGATCTCGTTGCCTTCGTTGAGCTTGAAGTTGAAGCCGGCCTGCGGCAGGAAGCCCTTCTTGGCGGTCAGGCTGCTGTTGTTGGCATAGCTGCCCAGCGGCGTGCGCACGCTGGTGCGGGTGTGCGGCGACTTCGCACCGATGTCGATGGTCAGGCGGTCATCGAACAGGCGGAAGCGGTCCTGCACGTAGAACTGGCGGGTGATGGTGGTGTAGCGCTGGTGCCACACGCGCTGGTCAGGATTGCGCAGGAAGAAGTCGTCGGTGATCGGGCCGTCGATGTAGTAGAAATTGCGCTGCACGCTGTGGCCGTTGTCCTCGTACCAGAGGCCGGCTTCGAGTTCGTGGCCGCCGACATTCCAGGTGAATGCCGAGGTCACGCCAGTGCGGTCGATCGCGTATTCGGTGGTGCGGATCGAGATCGGGATCTCGCGGCTGGTACCCGGGTTGGACGGATTGGACGGGCTGAACCAGTGGCCCTGGCCGCGGTTGCTGTGGTTGTAGACGTTGACCTTCAGCCGCATCGATTCGTTCAGGCCAAAATCGCCGGCGATGCTGGACAGGTCATCGTTGCGCAGGCCATGGCCAGAGTAATACGCATCCCACGGGCTGTTGACGCCGCCGCTGAATCTGCCACGTGCGGCAGCGACGGCGCGATCCCAGTCCGGCGCGTAGTTGTCCCAGCCCCAGCCGAGGCGATCGATCATCTCCAGCGACAGGTCCTGGTAGTCCGCTTCGACGCGCCGCGAGACATTGAACAGCGCGGTGATCCTGCTGTCCGTACCGAAGTTGTAGGTCGCCTTGCTGTTGAACTGTTTCAGCTCCTGCGAGCCCTTGCCCTTCCACTTGTCGCCTTCGGAGTACACACCGGACAGGTAGGCGGCAAACCCCTGGTGCTCGCCCGTCTCCAGGCGTGCATAGCTGCGGCGCGCATTGTCACTGCCGAAGCCCTGCGCCAGCACCACGCCGAACTCGGTGGACGGATCGATCGAATAGAACTGGAACACGCCACCGAGGTTGCTGGTGGACGGGGTACCCAGCGCGCCGATACCGGTGGAGACGTCGGCACCGCCGAGGTTCTCGCTGATCACCGCGCGGCTGATGTGCAGGCCGTTGCTGTTGCCATAGGCCATGTTGCCCAGCGGAATGCCATCGAGGGTGTAGCCGAGGCGGTTCTGGTTGAAGCCGCGCAGGCTGATGGTGGTGGACCATTCGTAGGCGCCGGTGGCATCGGCCGATTCGAAATGCACGCCCGGCTTGCTCGCGAGCAGCTTCAGCGGATTGGCGCCGGGCGGCAGCACCTTCATGTCCTCGGCGGTCACGCGCTGTACCTGGCGGGCTTCGCCGCGGCCGATCACCGAAATCGAATCGAGCGTGGTGGCCGACTGCGCGTCGGTGTCGGGAGCGATTTCAGCAGCGGCCAGCGACGGCAGCGAGGCACAGACCAGCAGGGCCAGCAGGTTGCGGCGAAGCGGAGCGTGGGACGGCATGGGGGCGGATTCCTTGGGCACGCTGGACGCCGAAGGGCGGCGTCGAAAGGGCAGCAGCGGCGGAATCGTAGAAGCGGCGCGTTACATGTCATTTACACGCCACGTACGGAAGTCTGGCGTTTCGAATGGTCTTCCGGCCGTGGCGTGACTGCCGGCCAGCGGCCGGCACTACGGTTATTCGAACGAACCGACCGAGTCGTGGGCCAGGTTGTCAAAACGCGTGTACTCACCGAAGAACTTCAGCTTGCACGAGCCGGTCGGGCCACCACGGTGCTTGCCGATGATGATCTCGGCCAGGCCCTTGTCCGGCGAGTTTTCCTTGTTGTAGTAGTCGTCGCGGTAGATGAACACGATCATGTCCGCGTCCTGCTCGATTGCGCCCGATTCACGAAGATCGGCCATCACCGGGCGCTTGTCGGTACGCGTTTCCAGCGAGCGGTTGAGCTGGGACAGCGCGATCACCGGCACGTGCAGTTCCTTGGCCAGGCCCTTCAGCGAACGCGAGATTTCCGAGATTTCGGTCGCGCGGTTCTCGCTGTTGCCGGGCACGCTCATCAGCTGCAGGTAGTCGATCACCACCAGGCCCAGGTCATGCTCGCGCTTGAGCCGGCGGCACTTGGAGCGCAGCACTTCCGGCGACACGCCCGGCGTATCGTCGATGAAGATCTTGGTTTCCTTCAGCATCTTGATCGCACTGGTGACGCGGCTCCAGTCCTCGTCTTCCAGCTGGCCGGTACGCAGGCGCTGCGCGTTGATGCGGCCGTTGGAGGAAATCAGGCGCATTGCCAGCTGCGAGGCCGACATTTCCATCGAGAACACCGCCACACCCTTCTTCGACTTGATCGCCGCGTACTCGGCGATGTTCAGCGCGAAGGTGGTCTTGCCCATGGCCGGGCGCGCGGCGAGGATGATCAGGTCGGTCGGCTGCAGGCCGGCGGTCATCGCATCGAAGTCGTTGTAGCCGGTTGGCAGGCCGGTGATGTTGCCGCCGTTCTCGAAGCGGTTGCGCAGTTCTTCGAAGGCGTCCTTCAGGGCGCCGGGCATCGCCACGAAATCAGTACGGCCACGTGCGCCCTGCTCGGCGATGGCGAACACGCTCTTTTCCGCCGAAGCCAGCAGCTCGCTGCTGTCACGGCCCTCGGGCTGGAAACCGTCGTTGACGATGTCAGTACCGACCTGGATCAGCTGCCGCAGCACCGCCTTGTCACGCACGATCTCGGCGTAGGCCACGATGTTGGCCGCCGACGGCGTAGTGCTGGCCAGCTCGATCAGGTAGGCGCCGTCGCCCACCAGCTCCAGCTTGCCCTGCGATTCGAACCACTCGCCCAGGGTGACCGCGTCGAACGGCCGTTCGCGCTCGGACAGCTCGCGGATCGCGCGGTAGATCATCTGGTGATCGCGGCGGTAGAAATCGCCTTCGGTCAGCTGGTCGTTGACCCGGTCATATGCTTCGGGCGCCAGCATCAGGCCACCCAGCACCGCCTGCTCGGCCTCCACCGAATGCGGCGGTACCCGCAGCTGATCGATGCGCGATTCATCGCGATCACGATCAAAACCATCGCCGCGCTCTCTGCGGTTGGAACGGAAGCCGGAACGGGCGGACATGCTGCGGTGTTTCCTGCAAAAGTGGACCAGACGAGTGTAGGCATGCGCCGACCCCGGCGGCCATGGACAAGCCTGTGGATAAGCCGTGGAGAAACGGGGGATATCCGCCGATGCCTGGCCAGACTGGCGCGGGGGTGTCGCACTGCCTGCGACGGGTGCCATTGCGGCACCCGAGCAGGTCATTATCGCAGATGGGGGCGGCGGCCGCTGGCGTCAATCGCCCTTGACGTGCACCGCGATCAGCGACAGGAACCGGTCCACGTAGCCCTGCAGGAATTTCTGCGTGCCCTCGTTGTGGATCGTGCCGTCGGCATCGATCAGGCCGTCCTTGAAGTGGATGAACGCCTCGGGCTGGCCGAGCACATGCATGTCGAGGAAGGCCAGGCTGTTGCGCAGGTGCTGCTGGGCCACGGCGGTGCCGATCTGGCCGATGGAGGCGCCGATCACCGCCGCCGGTTTGCCGGCAAACGCACTGTCACCATACGGTCGCGAGCCGATATCGATGGCGTTCTTCAGCACGCCCGGCACCGACCGGTTGTACTCCGGGGTCACGAACAGCACCGCGTCGGCGGCGCGGACCTGGTCCTTCAGCCGCGTGCCCTGCGGCGGATAGTGTCCATCGAAGTCCTGGTCATACAGCGGCAGGTCGCCGATCTGCACGTACTGGAAGCGTGCACGCTGGCCGGCGATCTTCTCCAGCGCATGGGCCAGCTTGCGGTTGCAGGAGTCCTTGCGCAGGCTGCCAACGAACACGGCGATGGTGGGGATGGACATCGGGACATACTCCTCACGGTGCGGGAGGCCCAGCCTAGTCGCCGGCCCCGTGCGCGCCGGTGAAGATCAGCGGCCGGTCACGCCCGCCCGCACCTGCCGCCAATGCGCCTGCCAGGCCTGGAACATCAGCACGTTCCACAGGTGGGTATGCCACTTGCGCTGCCCGCCGAGGAACTGCTGCCACAGCGGCCGCACCGCCGCCGCCGACAACACGCCCTCGCGCTCCAGGCGCGCCGGCTGCAGCAGGTCTTCGGCCCACGGCCGCAGGTCACCCTTCAGCCAATCGCTGACCGGCGCACCGAAGCCACGCTTGGGCCGGTGCACCATCGACTGCGGCACGTAGCGGCCAAGAACACGCTTGAGCAGCACCTTGCTGGTGGTTTCGCTGCGCTTGAAGCCCAGCGGCAGTGACCAGGCGAACTCGGCCACGCGCCAGTCCAGCAACGGCGCACGCGCCTCCAGGCTGACCGCCATCGAAGTGCGGTCAACCTTGCACAGCAGATCATCCGGCAGGTAGGTCACGTAATCGGCCAGCATCATCGCGTCGGCCGGCGTGCCGGCGCCGTGCAGCGGGTCGGCCAGGTCGTAGAAGCTGCCCGCCGCCTGCGCACCCGGCACCGCTGCGGCCGGGTCGCGCCAGCGCGAGATGCGGTTGCGGTACACATCGCCGATACCGCGCGCACCGGACTCGGCCAGCAGTGCGGCCAGGCCGCCCGTGCGCGAGGCCTCGCCCTGCTGCTGCGAACGCGCGCCCATCCAGCGCCGCAGCGGCCCCGGCACGCGGCCCAGCATCTGCCAGTTGCGGAGCGCGCGTACATAGCGGGTGTAACCAAAGAACAATTCATCGCCGCCGTCACCGGACAGCGCCACCGTCACGCCCTGCCGGGCCAGGCGCGCGACCAGCGCGGTCGGCACCTGCGAGGCATCGGCGAAGGGCTCGTCGAACATCGCCGGCAACTGCGGCACTACCGCCAGCGCATCGGCACCGCTGACATACAACTCGGTATGGTCGCAGCCCAGGTGCGTCGCCAGCTCCCTGGCCAGCGGCGCCTCGTCGTGGCCCGAGCCGGTGAAACCGATGCTGAAACTGTGCACCGGCTGCCCGCTCTGGGCCTGCATCAGCGCCGCCACCAGCGACGAATCGGTGCCGCCGGACAGGAACACGCCTACCGGTACGTCGGCCACCATGCGCAGCGCCACCGCATCGCGAAGCAGCGTGTCCAGCTGCTCCTCGGCCTCTTCGATACGGCCCTGGAACGGCGCCGCCAACGCCGCCTGCATGCGCGCCCGCGCATCCCAGAAAGGACGTTGCGCCTGCTCCGGGCGGTGCGCGGCCGCACCGGCCGCCACGGTCGCTGCATCCAGGCGCAGCACGCGACCCGGCATCAGCTTGTAGCAGCGCTGGTGGATGCTGTGCGGCGCCGGGATGTAGTCCAGCCGCAGCAGCAGGGTCAGCGCATCGCGGTCGATGTCGTTGTCGAACGCCGGATGCTGCCACAGCGCCTTCAGTTCAGAACCGAACACCAGCGTGTCGCCGGCCCAGCCGTAGTACAGCGGCTTCTTGCCGACCCGGTCGCGGGCCAGCCACAGGCACTGTTCCTGACGGTCCCACAGGGCGATCGCGAACATGCCGTTGCAGCGCTGCAGGGTGTCTTCGATGCCCCACTGCAGGATCGCTGCCAGCAGGACTTCGGTGTCGGAGTGGCCGCGGAAGGTATGGCCCAGCGGTTCCAGCTCGGCGCGCAGCGCAGCGCAGCGAAGTTGTAGACCTCGCCGTTGTAGGCCATCACATAGCGACCGTCGGCCGAAGCCATCGGCTGGTGGCCCAGCGGGGACAGATCGAGAATGCTCAGGCGGCGGTGCGCCAGCGCGATGCCGGCCCCGGCATCGACCCAGCGGCCACCATCATCCGGCCCGCGGTGGTGCAGCGCCTCGCCCATCGCCAGCACCTGCGCCTGCAGTACCTCGGCCGACGCCACGGGCGCCGGCAACAACATTCCCGCCAATCCACACATGCATCAGGGTTCCTGCGCCAGTTCAAGGGCGGCGCCAATCACTGCATTGTCGCTTGGAAGCCCGAACATTGCTGCCCCCGCCAGCGGGGTATAGGTATCGGCACCGCAGACCCGGCGCAGCGGCAGGTGGCCGAAGCCGGCCTCGACCAGCGCGGTGACCACGCCCTCGCCCACCCCGCCGCTGTGCCGCCCCTCGTCCAGCACCAGCACCCGCCGGGCACTGGCGGCCTGTGTGGCGATGAAGCCGGCATCCAGCGGCACCAGCCAGCGCAGGTCGACCACCCGCACCTGCCAGCCCAGCTGCTGCTCGATCGCACGCGCCGCACGCAGCGCCATCGGGACGCCGTTGCCATAGGTGAAGACCACCAGGTCCCCGGCGTCGGCGGCGTAGACCCGGCCCTCGCCCGGCACCAGCGCCTGGCCTTGCGCCGGGTAGTCGAACAGCCACTGGCCATCGCCCGCTTCGTGCAGGTCCTTGCTCATGTACAGCGCGATCGGCTCGAGGAACACGGCTACCCGCCCATCCACCCGCGCCAGCGCCGCCAGCGTGCGCAACATCATCACCGCATCGTCGCCACGCGACGCGCAGCCGACCACCAGGCCCGGGATGTCGCGCAGCGCGGTGATCGAGTTGTCGTTGTGGAAATGGCCGCCAAAGCCCTTCTGGTAGCCCAGCCCGGCCACCCGCACCAGCATCGGGTTGCGGAACTGGTCGTTGGAGAAGAACTGCAGCGAGCAGGCTTCGCCGCGCACCTGGTCGATGGCGTTGTGCAGATAGGCCAGGTACTGGATTTCCGGGATCGGCAGCATGCCCATGTTGGCCAGGCCCTGGGCCATGCCCAGGATCATGGTTTCGTCCAGCAGGGTGTTGAACACACGGCGCGGGCCGAACCGGCGCAGCAGGTCCTTGCTGACCGTATACACCCCGCCCTTCTGCGCCACGTCCTCGCCGAACAGCAGGCTCTGTGGGTACTTGGCCAGCAGTTCCTGCAGGCCGTGGTTGATCTGGATCGCCAGATGCCGCGGTGCCTGTCGCTCCGGCAGCGCCTCGGCACCACCGTACAGCGCCTCGCGCGCTTCGTCGGGAACCTCACGCCGGGCTTCGGCCAGCACCACCGCCGGCGTGTACGGCGCCAGTGGCGCCATCACGTCCTGCAGCGACTGCAGCTTCGGGCGGCTTTCGGCCTCGGCGGCGGCGGCCATGCAGCGCGCGCGCATCGTCTCGTAGGCGACCTCGATGGCGGCGGCATCCATCCAGCCCGACTCCATCGCGATCTGCGCCGAGCGCAGCAACGGGTCCTGCGCCTCGGCCGCGCACAGCTCCGGCAACGCGCGCCATTCCACTTCAAAATCGGTACCGGCATGGCCCATCAGGCGCGTGGTGCGCAGATGCAGGAAGGTCGGCCGCCGGGTACGACGGCAGTGCTCCACTGCGGCCTGCACCTGGGCATGGCCGCTGGCCAGGTCCAGGCCATCGGCGAAGAAATAATCCAGCCCGGGCTGGCGGCTGAAGCGCTCGGCAATCCAGCCGTCCGGCGTCTTCACCGAGATGCCCAGGCCGTTGTCCTCGCAGACGAACAGGACCGGTGCCGGCAGCTTCTGGTAGGCCGACCACATCGCCGTGTTGAACGCGGTCTGCGCCGTGGCATGGTTGGCCGAGGCATCACCGAACGAGCACAGCACGATGCTGTCGGCCGGGATCGGCAGCGGCTGCCCCAGCCGCTTGCCACTCTCGATGGCCAGCGCGGTCCCCAGCGCCTTGGGCAGGTGCGAGGCGATCGTCGAGGTCTGCGGCAGTACCCACAACGGTTTGCTGCCCCACACCTTGTGGCGCCCGCCGCTGGCCGGATCATCGGCGCTGGCGGCGAAGGACAGCGCGGCATCACGCAGCGGATCGATGCCCGGCACCTGCCGCGAACGCTCGACCATGAAGGCGCCCGAGCGATAATGCAGGAACGCCGGATCGGTATGCCGGGTAGCGCGTGCCAGCAGCGCGTTGCCCTCATGGCCGGAGGAACCGATGGTGTAGAAGACCTTGTTCTGCACACGCAGCACGCGTGCCATCAGGTCCAGCTGGCGGCTGGCCAGCTGCGAATCGAACAGGTCGGCAAAGGCCGCGGCGGTGAGCGTGCTGCCAGGCAGGATCGGTGCCTCCGGTGCCGGACGCTGGCGTGGGGTACCGCGCCAGCCACGTACCGCATCGAGGAAATTGGCGTCGCACACGTCGGCGCGGTTGAGCACGCGCATGCGCGCGGGAATCGGATCTGGAACCACAGCAAACATCGAACACCCTCCGTGTCGTTGTTGCGTTCCGCCGGACGTGGCCCGGCGCTACCCTGTGGAACTCATGCAGCGTCGAAGCGTGCGCGCACCTCTGCGGTCACGGCCGGCATTGGCAGGAAGCGCGGCTGCCCTCGCACGCGCTGCAGCCAGGCGCGCACCTCGGGGAACGGCGCCAGGTCGATGCCGCCCTCGCCGGCCACGTCGGTGTAGGCGAACAGCGCGATGTCGGCGATGCCGTACTCGCTGCCGGTGAACCAGGGCGCCTGGCGCAGGTGCTGCTCCATCACCGCCAGTGCGGTGGCGGCACGCTCGTGCAGCCTCGGCAGTTCAGCGCGGCGTGGCGAATCGGGGGCCGTCCAGCCACGGATGAAGCGCGCCACCGCCACGCACGGCTCATGCGTGTACTGCTCGAAGAACATCCAGCTCAACGCCTGCGCGCGCTCCCAGCCGTCACTGGGCAGGTACGGCGTGCCTTCGGCCAGCCAGAACAGGATCGCGTTGGACTCGGTCAGCACGCGGCCGTCGTCACGCACGATCAGCGGCACCTTGGCATTCGGGTTCAGCGCAAGGAACTCAGCGGTGTGGGTCTGGCCATGGGCACTGTCCACTTCCACCCAGCGGTAGCGGCTGCCGAGCTGCTCCAGCAGCAGGCGTACCTTGTGGCAATTGCCCGAGACCGACATGCCATGCACCGTCAGCGGGACGCGCTCTTCCACCATCGCCTGCTCCATCGGATCCGGCCGGCGGCCGGCTGCGTGCAGTCTGGCAAGCGCGCCGGTGAATGCCAAGCGCGGGTGCAGCATGCCCACGCGGTAGTGCCGGCCAGCGGCCGGC
>NZ_JAPTFX010000073.1:0-21949 GCF_030985895.1 Stenotrophomonas sp. Sm6012
GGGTGAGGGCGCTTTGCTTGCGAAGCACTGCTTCGCAAGCGCCCGAACGCACAGCCGCCAGCGGCTGGGCCGGACCCCGGAGGGGGGTTCACGGCGTTCCCTGTCACCGGACCCACCCCGCCATTCAACGGAATGCCCCGTTGTTGACGTTGATGTTGACGTTGTTTTGGCGGGTGCGGGGCGCAGCCCCGCATCGCCTCACCCCGCGCTGCCGCCCAGCGCCTTGAACAGGGTCACGTCGTTGTTCAGCTGGCCCTGGCGCACGCGCGCCAGCGACAGCTCGGCATCGCGCCGCGTCTGCTGTGCCTCCAGCCAGGTGCGCAGGTCGGTGGCACCCACGCGATAGCGCACTTCCTGCGCGCGCTCCACTTCCACCGCTTCGTCGTACGAGGCCTGCGAGGCCGCCACCTGGCGCGCCAGCTGCTCACGTGCCGACAGTGCGTTGTCCACTTCCGAGAGCGCGGTGTACAGCGTCTTGCGGAAGTTGGTGGCGGCGATCTGGTAGGCGGTGCCCGCGATGTCGGTATCCAGCTGCGCGCGCTGCAGGTTGAGGAACGGCAACGACAGGCCGGCGCCCAGCGTGGCCACCGGGTTGCGCAGCACATCGCCCAGCGAGGTCGCGCTGGAACCGAGGCTGCCGGTCAGGCTCAGCGCCGGGTAGTACTGGGTGGCGGTCACCTTGATGGTCTTCAGGCTGTTGCGCAGGCGCAGTTCGGCCGCGCGCAGGTCGGGACGGCGGCCGAGCAGGTCGGTCGGCAGGCCCTCGGCGATACCGGGACTGCGCGCACCCAGCAGGTCCTGCGGTTCGTCCTGCTGCGGCCAGGGCGTGCCGTCCAGCAGCACGGTCAGCGCATTGCGCGCCTCCACCCGCTGCTGTTCCAGAGCGCTCTGCGAGGAGCGCTGCGACTGCAGGTTCTGCAGTGCCTGGCGCACTTCCAGGCGCGATACCGCACCGGCGTCGAAGCGGGCCTGCACCAGTTCGCGGGTGCGTTCCAGGCGCTCCAGGTTGGCCTGGCCGGTAGCGATCGACTGGTTGAGATAGGCCAGGTTCCAGTACTGGTTGATGGTGTCGCCGATCACCAGCAGTGCGGTGTTCTGGCGGTCTTCCTCGCTGGCCTGCGCTTCCCAGCGGGCGATGTCGCGCTGGGTGCGCAGGCGGCCCCACAGGTCCACTTCCCAGCCCAGCGAGACACCGGTGGAGTAGCTGCGACGCCAGTCGTCAGCCTGGTCGGTGGCGCGGCTGGCATTGCCGCTGACACCGGACGACGAGGGCTGCGGCCACAATGCGTTGCTGGCCAGCCCGGCCTGCAGGCGCGAGCGCTGCACCGCCAGGCCGGCGGCGGCCAGGTCGCTGTTGGCGGCCAGTGCCTGCGCCACCAGGCGGTCCAGGCGTTCATCGCCGAAGCCGGTCCACCAGGTGTCCTGGCGGATGTCGCGGCCCGGTGTGTCCAGGCTGCTGCGCGGCTCGTCGGCCGGTGCGTTGAGGGTGGCATCGCCCCGGCCGTAGCGGGCCGCCACGTCCGGTTCCTTTATCGGATAGCGGCCGACCGACGCACAGGCCGACAGGGCGAGCAGCACGGCGCCAGCCAGCAGCAGGCGCGAGGGAGCAGGGAAGGGCAGTCGGGTCATCATCTTCATTCGCGGGCCAGGGCCTCCACCGGGTCGAGCTGCGCCGCGTTGCGTGCCGGCAGGAATCCGAACGCCACGCCGATCAGGGTCGAGCAGGCGAACGCAGCGATGATCGAGGCCGTGGAGAACAGCACCTGGAAGTCGCTGGCGAAGCGGCCGATCATCGAGCCCAGCAGCAGGGCCAGGCCGATGCCGAGCACGCCGCCGAGCAGGCACACCAGTACCGCTTCGATCAGGAACTGCTGGCGGATATCACTCTGGCGGGCGCCGACGGCCATGCGCACACCGATCTCGCGGGTACGCTCGGTCACCGAGACCAGCATGATGTTCATCACGCCGATGCCGCCGACCAGCAGTGCGATGGCGGCGATCGCGCCGATCAGCAGGGTCATCGTGCGCGTGGTCTGCTCGATGGTGTCGCGGATCTCGGCGCTGTTGCTGAGGAAGAAATCCTCGGTGCCGTGGCGCATCGTCAGCAGGCGGGTGATCGCCTCCTGCGCGGCATCCATCGGTGTGCTGTCATCCACACGCACGGTGATGCTGGATACGTGGCTCTGGCCCAGCATGCGCGACATCACCGTGGTGTACGGCACCCACACGCTCAGGCTGGTGCTGCCACCGAAACCGAAGCTCTGGCGCTTGGCCACGCCCACCACCCGCGCCGGCACGTTGCCGAGCAGGATCACCTGGCCGACCGGGTCGACATCGGGGAAGAACTGGGTCTGGGTATTCTCGTCGATCACCGCCACCTGGCCCAGGCCCTTCACCGCATCGGCATCGAAGAAGCTGCCGCTGAGCAGGGTCACGCCCTTGACCCGGAAGAACTGCTCGCCAACACCGCTGACCTGGGCGGTGGAGGACTGGTTGCGGTAGCGCGCGGTGACCGAGGTCGACACGCTGGGGGTGGCGCTGTCCACGTAGCTCTGCTTGGCCAGGGCGTCGGCATCGCTGGCCTTGAGCGTCTGCACGCGTGCCGAGCGCATGTCGCCGAAGCCGCGGCCGGGGTACACGTCGATGGTGTTGGTGCCCAGCGCGCTGATGTTCTGCAGGATCTGCTGCTGTGAGCCGTTGCCCAGCGCCACCACCGAGACCACCGAGGCAATGCCGATGATGATGCCGAGCATGGTCAGGAAGGTGCGCAGCCGATGTGCGTTCATCGCCAGCAGCGCCATGCGGAACGCTTCGGTGAAGCGGTCGCGTGCGGCGCGCCAGCTGTTGCCGTGGGAGACGCCGGTGCTGGCTTCGCGCTGCGCGCGGTAGCTTGGCGCGTCCGGATTGGCGCGGTCGGCGATGATCTCGCCATCGCGGATCTCGATGATGCGCTGTGCGTGCTGGGCCACGCTCATGTCATGGGTAACGATGATGATGGTGTGGCCTTCGGCGTGCAGCTCGCCGAGGATCGCCATCACTTCCTCGCCGGATTTCGTGTCGAGTGCGCCGGTCGGTTCATCGGCCAGGATCACCTCGCCACCATTCATCAGCGCGCGCGCGATCGATACGCGCTGCTGCTGGCCGCCGGACAGCTGGCCCGGCTTGTGGTGCATGCGGTCTCCCAGGCCCAGCCGCTGCAGCAGCTGCTCGGCACGCGCGTTGCGCACCGGGCCGGGACTGCCGGCGTACACCGCCGGCACTTCCACATTGCCGCGCGCATCCAGGTCGCCCAGCAGGTGGTAGCGCTGGAAGATGAAACCGAAATGCTCGCGGCGCAGCTCGGCCAGCTCGTCCGGCTCCATCTTTCCGGTTTCGCGGCCGGCCACCTGGTAGCTGCCGCGGGTCGGGCGGTCGAGGCAGCCGAGGATGTTCATCAGCGTCGACTTGCCCGAACCGGACTGGCCGACGATGGCCACCATCTCGCCGGCATGGATATCCAGGTTCACGTCGCGCAGCACGGCGATGACATCCTCGCCGGCCGGGAATTCGCGTCGCAGGTCGCGCAGGCGCAGCAGCGGCGCCGTCATGCTCATCGGCGCCCCATGCCCGGGCCACCGACCCGCATCTGCATGCCGCCTCGGTTGCCGCCGCCGGCGGCGCCGGCCGCGCTGGCTTCGCCGACCACCACGCGCTCGCCTTCCTTCAGCCCGGACAGGATCTCGGCCGATGCACCGTTGTTGATGCCCACGGTGACCTTGCGCGGCTGCGGCTGGCCCTTGTCGTCCAGCACCCGCACCGTGCGCTCATCGCCACGGCGCTTGGGGCCCAGTGCCACCGACGGCACCATCAGCACGCCCTTGGCCTGCTTCAGCAGCACCGAGACCTGCGCGGTCATGTCGATGCGCAGCGTGCCGTCCGGGTTCTCCACGTCGAACAGCGCGTTGTAGTAGACCGCGCTGCTGGAGCTGGAACTGGACGAGCTGCTGGAACTGGACGAGCTCTCGTTGGCGATCGAGGCCGGCGCCGGATTGATCTGGCGGAGCTTGGCGTGGTACTTGCGGTCCGGGTCGCCCAGCGTGGTGAAGTACACCGGCATGCCGGCCTTGATCTTGACCACGTCGGCCTCGGAGATCTCGGCATTGACGGTAACCACGTCCAGCCGCGCCAGCATGACGATGGTCGGTGCGGTCTGGTTGGCGTTGACGGTGCGGCCTTCCTCGGCCACCACCGCGACCACGGTGCCGTCCATCGGCGCGGTGATGCGGGTATAGGCCAGGTTGGCGCGGGCGGTGCCCAGCTCGGTTTCGCGGCCCTTGATCTGCGCCTCGTAGGACTGCAGCTGGGCACGGGCGGTCTTCAGCTGCGCCTCGGCGGCATCGTATTCCTGGCGCGAGGTGGCCTCGGCGGCCAGCATCTGCTGCTGGCGCGCGAACTCCAGTTCGGCCTGGCGCAGGGTGGCCTGCTGCACCGCGCGCTGGGCGGTGACCTGGTCCAGCGAGGCCTGCGCGTTGAGCACCTGGTTCTGCTGGGTGGTGGCGTCGATCTCGGCGATCAGGTCGCCTTCCTTCACCGTGTCGCCCAGCTGCACTTTCAGCGACTTGATCTGGCCCGAGGCCTGCGCACCCACGCTGACCAGCTTGTAGGCATCGATCACGCCGGTGGCCTCCACGGTCTGCTCGATGTCGCCGCGGCTGACCGGGGTGGTCGCCACCGCCGGGGCGGCAGGCTTGCGCAGCAGCCACCAGGCAGCGACGGCAACGGCAAGGGCGAGCAGGGCGATCAGTATCAGTCGACCCCGGCGGGTCGCGGGCAGCAGGCGGAAACTCACGTCGTGGCTTCACTCTCGGGGCCGCGGCAGCGGCGTTGGTGGGCATTGTGAAGATCGACCGGCAGGGGGCCAATCCTCGGGGTATGTCTCTATGTAACACTGTCGGTGAATACGCGTAACCACAGGTATCGCGGCCTCGGCTGGATACACTGGTACGCATTGCCCCGGATGCGGTTCAGCTGCCGACACGGGATGATCGCGACATGGAGACTGAAAACACGATGCATCGATTGCTGATCGTCGACGACGACAACGACATCCGGACCCTGCTGGCCGAACAGCTTGGCCGCGCCGGTTACCAGGTGAGCACGGCCGCCGATGGCACCGCCATGCGCCAGCTGCTGGACCGCGAGCACGTGGACCTGATCGTGCTCGACCTCAACCTGCCGCGCGAAGATGGCCTGACCCTATGCCGCGACCTGCGCGCGCGCTCGAACACGCCGGTGATCATGCTCACCGCGCGTGCCGAGCCGATCGACCGCGTGCTGGGCCTGGAAATGGGCGCTGATGATTACCTGGCCAAGCCGTTCGAGCCGCGCGAGCTGCTGGCGCGCATCCGCAACGTGCTGCGCCGCACCGAAGCGCTGCCGGCCAACCTGGAGCCGTTGGCGGTACGCCGCGCGCGCTTCTCGCGCTGGATATTCGACCTGGAGCACCGCCACCTGGTGGACCCGGACGATCGCGTGGTGGTGCTGTCCGGTGCCGAGTTCCGGCTGCTGCGGGTGTTCATCGCGCATGCCAACAAGGTGCTGTCGCGCGAGCAGCTGGTGGCGCTCAGCAGTGGCCGCAACTACGAGGCGCAGGACCGCGCGATCGACCTGCAGGTCAGCCGGCTGCGCAACAAGCTGGGCGACGACGGCGGGCCGGACGGCCTGATCAAGACGGTGCGCAACGAAGGCTACGTGCTGGCCTCGTCGGTCAACCTGGAATAGGTCGCGATGAAGCGCCTGCGCCATTTCCTGTCCTCGATGGTCGGGCGGCTGTTCGTGATCCTGCTGCTGGGCATGAGCGTGGCCGCGATCGGCGCGACCATGCTGGCCACCTCCAAGCGCCAGCAGGAGTTCGAGCGGCAGAACCTGAATCGCATCGCCGACCGCCTGCAGGGCTACGTCAACCTGCTGGACGGCAACCCCGAACTGCGCGAGCGGCTGCTGGAAGTCGGTGGCCCCAGCGTGCGTGCGCTGCTGCCGGGCGCACGCCTGGGCCGGGCCGATACGGCCTTGATGGAAGTGCTCGATGACCGGCCCGGCCCGGTGTCGCGCGCGCACGTGCACTTCACTTCGTTCCGCTCCTGCATTCCGAAGCTGCAGGACCTGCTGCCGCCGCCGCCGCCCGGGCATCGCAAGCATCCGCGCGAGCGCGATCCGGCGTTCATTCCGCCCAAGTGCCGCGCGGTCGACGTAACCCTCAACGACGGTACGCTGCTGAAGCTGGCGCTGGACTCGCCAGCGGTGGCCCACAACGGCATCCTCGCCGTCGACCCGTGGTTCCTGACCCTGCTGGTACTGGCGATCGCGGTGCTGGCGTACATCGTCGCGCGCATGGCCAGCGCGCCGCTGCAGGAGCTGGCGGCCGCTGCCGAAGACCTGGGCGATGACCTGCAGCGGGATCCGCTGCCCCTGCGCGGACCGCGCGAAGTGCAGCGTGCGGCGGAAGCCTTCAACGCGATGCAGCACCGCCTGCAGCGGCATCTGGCCGAGCGCACGCAGATGCTGGCGGCGATCACCCACGACCTGCAGACCCCGCTGACCCGCCTGCGCCTGCGCCTGGAAAATGTCACCGACGAGGTGCTGCGCGAGCGCCTGATCGGCGATCTGGCGGCAATGCAGGCACTGGTGCGCGAAGGCCTGGAACTGGCACGCAGCGCCGAAAGTGCCGAGCAGCGTGCGGCGCTGGACCTGGATTCACTGCTGGAGAGCATCGTTGAAGATGCCGCCGAAGGCGGCGCCGATGTCGTCTTCGAAGGGGGGACCGGTGCGGTGCTGATGCTGCGCCCGCTGGCCATGCACCGCCTGTTCTCCAACCTGGTGGACAACGCGGTGATGTACGCCCAGCGCGTGCGGGTACGGGTGGAGCGCAGTGGCGGCGCGATCACCGTGATGGTGGCCGATGATGGCCCCGGGCTGGCCGAGGACCAGCTGGAAGCGGTGTTCGACCCGTTCGTGCGGGTGGAAACCTCGCGCTCGCGCGAAACCGGTGGTGCCGGGCTGGGGCTGACCATTGCCCGCGCGCTGGCCGAGAAGGATGGTGCGCGCCTGTGGCTGCGCAATCGCGCCGAAGGCGGGCTGGAAGCCGTGGTGCAGTGGCCGGCCAGTGCGCAGGTGGTGCCGCCGGGCCGCGCCGGCTGAGTCGACGCGGGAGGGGCTGCATTCCGACAGGCCCCGCCGGATACTGACGCGATAGCCCTGCTTGCGGCGCGATAGGGCGAATGCGTCACGTGCGGTAATCGCCTGCGTTGCAAGGCGTTGCCTAGACGGTCGGGGCAATTGCGTCAGCATTGAATTGCCTGCGCTGCGTGCGGCCCGTCACCTGAAGCCATCGAAGTTTCTCGCGGATGGCAGATGGCACGGATGTGGATCGTGGTCGGCGACGCCACCACGGGCGGCGGGCGGGTGCTGACCGGATCGTCGAATACGGATATCGAAGGCAAGGCCGTGGCCTGCGTGGGTGACAAGGCGACGTGTCCAAAGCATGGGGGCGCGTTCGAGATCGTCACCGGGGACCCGACGCTGATCGTCGATGGCAAGCCGATCGCGCGCGAAGGCGATTCGCTGGCCTGTGGCTGCAGGTTGCTCGGAGGCGCTCAGTCGCTGGTGTATGTGGTTGACGGCGGTGGCCGTGCGTCGGTCTCCGCGGCGCCTACCGCGCCGGCGGAGGTGAACCTGTGGAGCGCCAGGCCACCGTCCAGCGGTTTCGTTGCCCGCGATGTGGCAGCTACGCGCGAGGTCGTGCTGCATTGCCATTACGGCGACCTGGACTGTACGCCCGCGCGCGGTGTCAGTTACCGGGCGACCCTGTCCGATGGCCGCGTGTTCAGCGGCCATCTCGATGACGAAGGCCGTGCACGTCTGCCGCAGGTGAGCGTGGGGCCGGTGCAGGTGATCTACCAGCACGAGGCCGGCAGCGCCGACTCGGCTGAGATTGAGGCCTGCCGCGAACGACTTCGCGCCGCCCTGCAGCGCATCGTGCAGCAGACCCGGCAGGATTTTGCTGCGGACTGGCGACAATGGAACAGTGCCAACGCTGCTCATCGGGCCTTCCTGATGGAGCTGAACCGCATCGAAGGCCAGACGAAGGGGGCATGGGACTGGGTCAGTGGCAGCGTGGAAACGGTGTGGCAACTGGCGGTGCTGCGCTTCAAGGCCGATGCGGAACTGCGCGAACTGAGCGGACTGCTGCTGGCAGGTGACTGGAACGGGCTGGATGCACGCATTGCAGGGCATCGTGCAGCAGGCGAGCAGGTGCTGGACAAGGCCAGTACGATCAAGGAGCAGCTGATCCTGCTGTTCGACGACGGCCCGACCTGGCAGCTGTTGGCGACGTTCCCCGCGTACTGGGCGAAGGCGGTACCGCCAGACGAGCTGCAGGAGTTGACCCAGCGTTACGGTAGCCAGTTTGCGCTCGATGTCGTTATCAGCGTGCTGCTGGGCGCGTTCAGCGCAGGCACGGCCGGAACCGCCTATGGCGGCGCAGCCTGGGCGGCCCGGATCGGGCGGCTGGGACAGCGTCTGGCAGCGCTGCTGGACGAGCTGGGTGAGGCGTTCACGGCATTGGCGCGGGCATTGCGCGCGCGCAAGCGTCGGCACACGGAAAGCCGGGCGCCGGATGCCGATGGGGTGGTGGAAACCCGGTTGCCGCGCACGCGCGCCGCAGGTGCTGCGTTCGGCGAGGCGAGAGCGCATCAGGCGATGCTGGACAAGGGACTGACGCCAGTGGGGAAGACCGATGGCGTGTATCGTCCGGGAGAGAATGGCATCGATGGGGTCTACAGCCACCCGGATCCGCCGCCTGACTATGTGATCACTGAAGCGAAGTACAACACGGGCCGTTTGGGTGGGCCGTGCAGGGACGGTACGCGGCAGATGGATGATGAGTGGATTGGAAAGCGTCTAGAGGCGAAAGTTGGTAAGGATGAGGCAGAGAAGATTGTAGAAGCTCTGGAAGAGGGGCGCGTCGAGAAGCTTGTTGTCAGAGTGGCCGAAGACGGAACGGTTGGGACTGTCAGAATCGATTGATGACCGCTTCGGAGTCAATTAAGGGTTTGATCCAACAATGAAAATGCGAGATTCGCGCAAGAACAGAAGCTACTTTGACCGCTGGATCGAGCATGAGAGAGCCTCGATTCATCGAAAGGAATCGAGAATCGCGGGGGATGAACTGCCGCGCAAAGGGCGTGTTCTTGCTGCCTCAAGGCTTTTCGATTCAGTGTTGGGAGTGGTGGTAATGCGATATTCCCGAGGTGATGACATCGAATCAATCAAGGGTGAGGTGAGGTCGCTCCTTCCAGTGCGCGAGAAGATGAGCAAACTCTGCGATCTACTGGAGACCGGTGAGAGAAGTTACCGTTTCCAGTTCGAGGACATCCGGCAAGATCACTTCGTGCAATGGCTATGGTGGCTGGCTTTCGCGCTCTCGCTGGATATGGGGCGAGAGTACATTCAACGAAGCTTGAAGTTGCTGCGGATCGCCGGAAAAGACAAGCTCTTCGACGCGATCGCAGTTGCGCTGGGGGATGCGGGCCGGCCCGTTTCCACTGAGGTGTTGTATCGCCAATACCTCCCGCTCATGGAAGCAATCGCCTCACCGTCGGGCCGGCCCGGGCTCGTAAAGGAGTTCCTGGACGGCTGGTATGCAGGCAGCCGCAACGTGTACTGGCACGGGAATCACCGTGACGACGACAGCGGCTACATGGGCTACTGGGCCTTCGAGGCCGCGCTGGTCGTGATGCTGTTCGACATCGACGATTCGAGCTTCCGCGACCACGAGTACTACCCGGCCGATCTGGTAGCCCATTACAGGCGTCGTGCCGGTGACAGGACGTAGTTATCCCTCCGCTGAGGGGCCAGGCGAGGGGTCTTCTGGACCGGCCTGTGGTCACCGCCTGGGATCGGACGCTGTACCGGACCAAGCCCTCCCGCCGCAAACCCGCATCGCCTGCACGGCTGGATCTGAAAGCCAGCCGTTGTTGCCGCGGGCGTGGTCCATGGCTGATTAGGCGCGGCGGGCTGGCGTTTGCCCTATCATTCGCGCATCTCCCCAGACGCCCCCCGATGAGCCAGCCTGTTCCCGTCGGCACGCCGCCCCGCGTTGCCCGCGCGTTTCCGCACGCTGCCAGACCCCGCAGCCACCGCTGGCCACCGCCACTGCACTGATGGGCGGACAGGGGGACACGAGGCGCTGGGCGGAGCGCCGCGGATCATCATTCAGGCGGGCATTGCGGCAGGGGCTGCTGTGGCTGCTGCTGGCCGTGGCCGCGCCACTGGCGGCACAGGAAGGCGCGCCACCGCTGCGGGACTACGCGATCGATGTCTGGACCTCGCGCAACGGCCTGCCGCACAACTCGCTGCGTGACATCGCGCAGACTCCGGAGGGGCATCTCTGGTTTGCCACCTGGGAAGGCCTGGTGCGCTACAACGGCCTGGATTTCACCGTGTTCGACCGCAGCACCCGCCCGGGCCTGCGCGACAACGGCATCGGCGCGCTCTACGTGGATCGCCAGGGCGGGCTGTGGATCAGCGATTCGCGCGGCAATGTCAGCCATCGCGGCAACGACGGCCAGTGGCGGGTGTGGGAGCACCAGGGCGATACCCCGCAGGTGCTGATCCAGTCCATGCAGATGGACAGCCAGGGGCGCCTGTGGCTGCTGTACGAAGGCAAGGGGCTCGGCTACCTGGTGCCGGACAAGGGCATCGTCTACCAGGCACCGGCGGCTGATCTGCCGATGGCGATGAGCTTCACCAAACTGGTGGTCGACGCGCAGGACCGGGTCTGGATCGGCACGCTCGATGGGCTGGTGCTGCGTGACAACGACGGTGTGCTCAAGCGCGCACCCGCCGCGTGGGGCCTGGGCGCGGGTACCGGGCTGTCGTGGCCATACCGCGCTCCGGATGGTGCCCTGTGGATCGTCGCCGGCGAGCGCCTGTACCGGGTGGAGGACGATCAGCTGGTGCTGGTGCACCGCCTGCCGGGCCAGCTGCACATGACCGCGATGCTGCAGGACCGCCACGGCGACCTGTGGCTGGGTACCGAGAACCAGGGCCTGCTGCGGATCTCCACGCATGGGCTGGAGCGGCTGCCGGCGGGGTTGAACCTGCCCGGCGGGCGCGTTGTCAGCCTGCGCGAGGATGCGGAGGGCAGCATCTGGGTGGGTGCCAACGGCGGCCTGTACCGCCTGCGCGAGACACTGTTCAGCAGCTACACCGAGCGTGATGGCCTCAGTGGCGACTATGTGCGCACCGTGTTCGAGGACCGTGACCGCCAGTTGTGGGTCGGCAGCGCCAGCGGCCTGGACCTGCAGACGCCGGACGGCCGCTTCCGTGCGGTGCCGCTGCACAACCGGGGCGGCAAGGCGCCGTCGGTCCTCAGCCTGGCGCAGGGCCCGGCGGGGGATCTGTGGGTCGGCACCTTCGGTGACGGTGTCTACCGCCTCGGCCCTGACGGCAGCCTGCGGCACAACTATGCGGCCGCCGATGGCATGCCGGGAGGCAACATCCGCGCGATCAGCGTGGATGCGCAGGGCGTGGTCTGGGCCGGCACGCAGAAGGGCGTGGTCCGCATCGACGGCGACCGCGTGCAGGTATCGAGCGTGCCGGGCATGCCCGGTGGCCTGATCACCGCGCTCGAGCATGACCACCAGGGCAACCTGTGGATCGGCACCATCGAAGGCATCCGCGTGCTGCGCGGCAACCACGTGCAGTCGATCGACCTGGCCCCGATGGGCGGCGGCCGCAGCGTGTTCGGCTTCCATCAGCTGGGCGATGCGATGTGGATCAGCAGCGACCGCGGCCTGTACCGCTGGCAGAACGGCCGGCTGGCGCGGGTAGGCCTGGAGCAGGGCATGCCGGTGGATGCGGTGTTCCAGCTGGTGCCCGACCGCCTTGGCAACGTGTGGGTCAGCAGCAATCGCGGCGTGCTGCGCACCGACATGGCCACGCTCAATGCGGTGGCCGACGGCCGCGCGCCGCGGGTGCTGGTGGAGCGCTACAACGAGATCGACGGCATGGCCAACGCGCAGGCCAACGGCAGTTCGGGCCCGTCGGCGATCCTGCGCCAGGACGGCACGTTCTGGGTGGTCACCGCGGGCGGGCTGAGCACGGTCGATCCGCAGCGCCTGCAGCGCTTCCGTGAACGCCCGTCACCGCCGGCGGCGATCGAGAGCGTGCAGGTGGATGGTGCGCCGGTGCATTGGGAAGGCCCCGACCGCAACTACATTCCCGGCGGCCGTCGCCTGGCGGTGAGCTACGTGGGCCTGAGCTACCTGATGTCCGACCGGATCCGCTACCGCACGCGGCTGGATGGGCTGGATGCCGGCTGGGTTGAACGCGGCCCGCAGCGCAGCGTCGAGTTCGTTGGCCTGCCACCGGGGGATTACACCCTGCACGTGGCCGCTGCGCACCCGGCGGGGGCCTGGGGCCAGCAGGAAGCGGTGTGGAGCTTCACCGTGGAGCCGTTCTGGTGGCAGCGCCGCAGCGTGCAGGCGCTGGGCGGGCTGTTGCTGCTGGCCGGCCTGGTGGCGTTGTACCGCCTGCTGCTGCAGCAGCTGAAGGCGAGCAACCTGCGCCTGGCCCGGCGCGTGGACGAGGCGACCTTCGACCTGCAGGCCAAGACCGTGCACCTGCAGGCGCTGAACCAGGAAAAGACCGAGCTGGCCGAGCGCCTGGCGCGGCAGGCCGAGGCCTTCGAGCGGCAGGCCCGCGAAGATGCCCTGACCGGGCTGGCCAATCGCCGCGGCTTCGATGAAACCCTGGCCCGCGACTTCGCCCGCTCGCAGCGCAGCGGTCATCCGCTGTGCCTGGTGGTGCTGGACATCGATCACTTCAAGGACGTCAACGACCGCCACAGCCACAGCATCGGCGATGCGGTGCTGGTGGAGGTGGCGCGACTGATCGCCGCGGCCAGCCGCGATTCGGACCTGCCCGCGCGCACCGGTGGCGAAGAGTTCGCGCTGCTGCTCAACGACACCCGCCTGGAAGAAGCCGCGCAGCTGTGCGCGCGCCTGCGCGGGCTGTTCCATGACCATCCGGACTGGGCCGGCGTGGATGGCCTGCGCGTGACCTTCAGCGCAGGCCTGGTGGAGCTGGACGCCGACGACCGCACCCCGGCGCTGCTGTACCAGCGCGCCGACCGCGCGCTATACCGGGCCAAGACCGACGGCCGCGATCGTACGAGTATTGGTTGATCGCATCCACGCATGGCGTGGATGGATGGGATGCCCAACCGACAGTGCCGACCAACGGTCGGCACCCACCACGGAATTCACCCACGCAGACCTGTAGAGTCGAGCCATGCTCGACTATCGCGCGACAGCGCGGCGAAGCGTGGCTTCAGCGCGGCCAGGCGTTGGCAATCGTGCAGAACAAGCGCGCCGTCTGCTCGGTGTCGTACACCGCGCTGTGCGCTTCATTCGCGTCCCAGCCCAGTCCGGCCGCCGTGGCCGCACGCGCCAGCACGGTCTGCCCGTAGGCGATGCCGGCCAGGGTGACCGTGTCGAACACGCTGAACGGATGGAACGGATTGCGCTTGTGACCGGTGCGCGCCACGGCCGCATTGACGAAACCGAGGTCGAAATGGGCGTTGTGGCCGACCAGGATCGCGCGCTGGCAGCCGTACTTCTTCATCGCGGCACGCACCGGGACGAAGATGTGGTCCAGTGCCGCTTTCTCTTCCTTGGCCAGACGGAACGGGTGGTCGAGGATGATGCCGGTCACTTCCAGCGACTTCGGATCGATCTCCAGGCCCTCGGCCGGCACCACGTGTGCGCTGGCGGTCTGGCCGGGGTAAAGCAGGCCGTTCTCGTCCATCTCGATCGGCACGGCGGCGATTTCCAGCAGCGCATTGCGCTGGCTGTCGAAACCGCCGGTTTCCACATCGACCACCACCGGCAGGAAGCCGCGGAAGCGTTGTGACATCGCGCGCTGCGCCTGGGGAACTGCGGAATCGGGAGCGGCGGCAGGTGCGGGAGTGGGGTCAGTCATGCGTGAATTCTAGCAGAGCGCCCCCGAGCGCCCGGCTGGCCTGTGGCGCACGGGTTCCCTGCGCAGGAGCGTGTCGACCAGGGTCGACACCCACAGGAGCACCACAGCACCAGGTTCCCGGCAGGTGCCAACCCCTGGAACCCGGCAGGTGCCAACCTTTGGAACCCGGTAGGTGCCAACCTTGGTTGGCACAGCGCGCGCCGGACCCCGGTCGGTGCCTACCGGGCCGCGGGCCGGACCGTCATGCCCGATGGAAACCACCGTGCCAACCACGCATCCACGCTCAGCTTGCCGGCACCGGTGAAGATCAACGGCAGCAGCATTGCCATGAACAGCACCGGCAGCTTGAAGTTGCCGAAGCCCTGGTCGCTGATCGCATAGCCCATCGCAAGGTCGCCCAGTGAGTGCCATTCCATCGGCCAGTGCACGGCATACGTTGCCACCACCGTCAGCACCAGTAGACCGATGGCGGCGAAACGGGTGCCAAAACCGAACAACAGGCAGGCCGCGCCGAGTAGTTCGAACCAGGTGGCCAGCTGCCAGTTCAGGGCGGGCGGTAGTTGATCGAACGGGAACGGGAAGGCGTCCTGCAGGTCGGCGAACCAGTTCTGGCCCTGCAGTTTCTCGCGGCCGGATTCGAAGAATTCCCAGGCCAGCAGCAGGCGCAGGCCGAGCGGGGCCAACCAGGGGGCGAGACGGTCCAGCTGGCCGCGTGCGACGGCCAGGGTCGGAAGGTTCATCAGGGGATCTCCGCGGAAGGGGGTCAGGGAGGGGCGGGGAGCTGGCCGATCACGCCGGCCTGCAGGAACTGCCGCAGCAACGCGGCACCGGGTCCGGCCAGAGCGTCTTCGGCCAGGCCATGGGCGCCAGCCAGGTGCTGCAGGTAGGTGTGGCCGTCGAGCCCGGGTTGCTCGCCGATACTGGCCAGCAGGTACACCGCCAGCGGGCTGAGCGCGGCGAACCGCACCTCGCCATCGGCTTCGCGGCGCACCAGCAGGCCGGTCGGTTCGACCGGTGGCTGCGTCGGCGCGTCTTCGGCACCGAGGCGATACACCGGCCACTGGTACAGCAGCGGCCAGGCCAGCGGCGAGCGCTGCAGCGGCACCTGCAGCGGATCGATGTCGCCCGCGGGCGGCAGGGGCTCGGCGGCCAGCTGGTACAGCGCGGTTTCCACCCACTCGTAGTGGGCCAGTTCGGCCAGTGCCGGATGCGGCAGCTGCGGCTGCGCCTGCAGCCATTGCACGAACTCGGCGGCCAGCTCGGTGAACAACGGCGTCTGGCAGCGGTGGGTGGCGAAGTACTGGCGCACCAGCGCGCTCCAGGCCGGTTCGCCGAGCAGGCGCACGCAGACCGGGAAACCGTTGCTCAACAGGCCGAGCAGGTTGTTGAACAGCAGCCGCTGGTAGACCGCCACGCGACGCGGTTCCAGGCCTGCCGGCGCGGCCACCGCCTGCGGGTCGCGCAGGTGCGCGGTGAAGGCGTGCTGCTGCGCGCGCAGGGAATCGGGATCCTCAGCCATGGTTGCCACCGGCATGCGTGGCCTGCAGGCGGCGGATGGTCTGCAGCTCGCCCTGCAGTTCGGCATAGGGCGGGAAATTGAAGTCGCGTTCGAGCAGGGTCGGGCGCGCGCCGATGCGCGCATAGGTGCGCGCCAGCAGCTCCCAGACCGGATCGATCACCGCACTGCCGTGGGTGTCGATCTTCAGGTCCGGTGCTTCATCCAGGTGTCCGGCCACGTGCAGGCAGACGATGCGATCGGCGGGCAGCCCAGCAATGAAGGCGTCGGCATCGTAGCCGTGGTTGCAGGCGTTGACGTAGACATTGTTGACGTCCAGCAGCAGGTCGCAGTCGGCTTCTGCAAGCACGGCGTTGGTGAAGGCCAGTTCGTCCATGGCCGGCTCCGGTGCCAGGTAGTAGGACACGTTCTCCACCGCGATGCGTCGGCCCAGCAGGTCCTGCACGCGGGCGATGCGCGCGGCGGTATGGCGCACCGCTTCATCGGTGAAGGGGATCGGCAGCAGGTCGTACAGGTGGCCGTCGTCGCTGCAGTAACTCAGGTGCTCGCTGTACAGCGGCACGCGATGCTTTTCGAGGAAGTGGCCAACCTGCTCCAGCAGCTGGGTATCCAGTGGCGCGCTGCCACCCAGCGACAACGACAGGCCATGGCAGCTCAGCGGGTGGTGCTGCGCCAGTTCGGCCAGCGCGTCGCCGGCGGGCCCACCGACATGGATCCAGTTTTCCGGTGCGCATTCGAGGAAATCGAAGTCGCCGGCCGGTGCATCTCGCAGATCCTGCAGCAGCGCCCGGCGCAGGCCCAACCCGGCGGCCGCCGCGCGAAGCGGCGACCGCGGGTGGACGATGCTGGCGCGGAAGTCAGTGCTTGCCACCGCACTTGCCTTCGCCGCACTTGCCTTCAGCCGACTTCTTGTCGCCGGTCTTGGCCTTGGCACCGGCGGCAGCACCGGCGGCCTTGCCCTTGTCGGCGCCGCACTTGCCTTCAGCACTCTTGCCGTCGGCGCCACACTTGCCTTCGGCGTGCTTGGTCGCGTCGGCGGCCATCTTGGTATCGGTGGCCTTGGCATCGGTGCTGGCCTTGGCAGCCTGGCCGGCCACCAGGTAGCCCTGGGCGAGGTCGCTCATGCTCAGGGCCGAGGCACTGGCGGTCATGCCCAGGCCGGCGGCCAGGGCGGTAGCAGTCAGCAGGGACAGGGTCTTGTTGGAACTGCTCATCGGTCGTGCTCCTGGGTGGTGTGGGCGGGTGCCCGGGTGGCCGGCAGGGGTGCCGGTGGAAACGATGGTGCAGCGATCCTACTCAACGAATCCTCGCCAAGACCTCAAATTTTCGTGAGGTTTGTTACAGAAGGGGAGACCGGTGGCCGGAACGCCCGGAAACAAGAAGGCCGCTGTCGCAAGGACAGCGGCCACCATGGAGTCAACTCACGTGTTGCAGTGCAGCGTCAGATCTGCCCGGTGCTGGAGGTCTCGTCGCGCTTCTCGCGCGGCGGCAGCGGCTGCTCGCCGTGCACCAGGAACCACACGTTCTCGGCGATGTTGGTGGCGTGGTCGCCCACGCGCTCCAGGTTCTTGGCCATGAACAGCAGGTGCGTGCACGGGGTGATGTTGCGCGGATCTTCCATCATGTAGGTCAGCAGCTCGCGGAACAGCGCGGTGTATTGCGCGTCGAGGCGGGCGTCGTCCTCGCGCAGCGCCAGCGCGGCGTCGGCGTCGTTGTCGCGGTAGGCGGCGATGGCGCGGCGCACCTGCTGCGCGGCCAGGCGGCCCAGCGCACGCAGGCCCTGGATCTGCGGCAGCGGCGGCACCTTGCCCAGCGCGATCGAACGCTTGGCGACATTGGCCGCATAGTCGCCGATGCGTTCGATGTCGGCCGGGATGCGCAGGCCGGCGAGGATCTCGCGCAGGTCGCGCGCCATCGGCCCGCGCAGCGCCAGGCGCATCACGTCGTGGCTGATCTGCTGTTCCAGCGCGTCGATGGCTTCATCGTTGGCGATGATGCGATGGGCGGCGTTCTCGTCGCGCTTCTCGATCACGTCCATCGCCGCTTCGAGCTGGGCGACGGCCATCTCGCCCATGCGCACGATTTCGGCCACCAGGCGCTGCTGCTCTTCGTCGTAGCTCTTGACGATGTGGTCGTTGGGAAGGTTCATGGTTGTTCCACTCTGTAGGGTCGAGCCATGCTCGACTGCCGTTGTCTGTAGAGTCGAGCCACGCTCGACTGACGTTTCAGCCGAAGCGACCGGTGATGTAGTCCTCGGTCTGCCGCTGCGACGGCTGCGAGAAGATCACTTCCGTGCGGTCGTGCTCGATCAGGTCGCCCAGGTACATGAAGGCGGTGTAGTCGGACACGCGCGCGGCCTGCTGCATGTTGTGGGTGACGATGACAATGGTGTACTCGTGCTTGAGCTCTTCCACCAGCTGCTCGATGCGGCTGGTCGAGATCGGGTCCAGCGCCGAGGTCGGCTCGTCCAGCAGCAGCACCGACGGGCGCAGGGCCACGGCTCGGGCGATGCACAGGCGCTGCTGCTGGCCACCGGACAGGCCCAGCGCGCTCTGGCCCAGCTTGTCCTTCACTTCGTCCCACAGCGCGCCCTGGCGCAGCGCCTGCTCGACACGGTCGGCCATGTCGGCCTTGCTCAGCTTCTCGTGGTGGCGGATGCCGTAGGCCACGTTCTCGAAGATGGTCATCGGGAACGGCACCGGCTTCTGGAACACCATGCCGACCTTGCTGCGCAGGCGGTTCATCGGGTACTTCGGCGACAGGATGTTCTCGCCGTCCAGCAACACCTCACCGCGCGCCTCCAGCTTCGGGTACAGCGCGTAGATGCGGTTGAAGATGCGCAGCAGGGTCGACTTGCCGCAACCGGAGGGGCCGATCAGCGCGGTCACGCGCTTTTCCGGAATCTCCAGGTTGATGCCCTTCAGGGCGTGGAACTTGTCGTAGTAGAAGTCCAGTCCACGCGCGGCCAGCTTGACCGGCGACGGCGTGTGCAGGCTCTCGTGCGAGGACGGCACGGCGATGCGCTGCATCGGCACGGCATTGGAAAGGTCGTTCATGGCGTTATCCACGGAAAGGTCAGTCATGGGAGATACGGTTGCGCAGCAGGATGCCGCGGGCGGCAAGGCTGACCAGCAACACGAAGACAGTCAGCACCAGGGCACCGGCCCAGGCCAGCACCTGCCAGGATTCATACGGGCTGCCGGCGAACTGGTTCATCACCACCGGCACCGAGGCCATCGGCTGGAAGATGTTGTTGTTCCAGTACTGGTTGCCGAAGGCGGTGAACAGCAGCGGGGCGGTTTCGCCGGAAATGCGCGCCAGCGCCAGCAGGATGCCGGTGATGATGCCGGCCGACGCGCTGCGGTACAGCACCTGCACGATCACCTTCCACTGCGGGATGCCCAGCGAAAGCGCGGCTTCGCGCATCTGCGAGGGCACCAGGCGCAGCATCTCGTCGGTGGTGCGCACCACCACCGGCAGCACGATGAAGGCCAGCGACAGCGCACCGGCGAATGCCGAGAAGTTGCCGCCGGTCTGCATCACGTACAGGGTGTAGACGAACAGGCCGAGCACGATCGACGGCGCCGACAGCAGGATGTCGTTGACGAAGCGGACCACGGTGCCGGCCTTGCGGGCGTTGCCGTACTCGGCCAGCCAGGTACCGGCCAGCACGCCCAGCGGGGTGCCGATGCCGATCGCCAGCGCACACATCACGGCGCTGCCGAAGAAGGCGTTGGCAAGGCCGCCTTCCTGCATCGGCGGCGGCGTCATCTTGGTGAACAGATCCAGGTTGATGCCGGCCAGGCCCTTGGAGGCCAGGGTGAACAGGATCCAGCCCAGGAAGAACAGGCCGAACAGGGCGGTGGCGCAGGATGCGGTGATCGCAACGACGTTGCCGATGCGGCGGCGCAGGTACAGCGAATCAGCGGTGGTGGACATCAGTTGCCCTCCTTGCGGGACAGGCGCATCAGCATCAGGCGGGCGATGGCCAGCACCACGAAGGTGACGATGAAGAGGACGAAGCCGAGCAGCAGCAGGGCCGAGCGGTAGGTTTCAGTGGCTTCGCCGAAATCGTTGGCGATCAGCGCGGCGATGGTGGTGCCCGGTTCCAGCAGCGATGGCGACAGGCGCACGCTGTTGCCGATCACGAAGGCCACCGCCATCGTTTCGCCCAGGGCGCGGCCGAGGCCGAGGAAGATGCCGCCGATCACCGCCGAGCGGGTGTAGGGCAGCACGATGTCCCAGCTCACTTCCCACTTGGTGGAACCCAGCGCATAGGCCGATTCCTTCAGGCGGGTCGGCACGGTCAGGAACACTTCGCGCATCACCGAGGAGATGAACGGAATGACCATGATGGCCAGCACGAAACCGGCGGTGAGCATGCCAATGCCCAGCGGCGGGCCCTGGAACATCGGGCCGATGATCGGCCACTCGCCCAGGGTTTCGTTGAGGAACGGGGTGACGTACTCGGTCATTACCGGCACCAGCACGAACAGGCCCCACATGCCGTAGATGATCGAGGGGATGCCGGCCAGTAGTTCGATGGCGGTACCGACCGGGCCACGCAGCCAGCGCGGCGCGACTTCGGTGAGGAAGAAGGCGATGCCGAAGCTGACCGGCACGGCGATGACCATCGCGATCAGCGCGGTGACCAGGGTGCCGTAGATCGGGGCGAGGGCGCCGAACTTGTTTTCGACCGGATTCCAGTCGGCCGAGAAGAAGAAGCTCAGGCCCTGCATCTGCAGGGCATGGCGGCCGCCCCACAGCATCGACAGCGCGGCGCAGGCCAGGGCGATCAGGACGAAGATGACGGTGCCGACCAGCACCCATCGGAACAGTTTGTCGTTGCGGGCATCACGCGCATCACGCGTGGACGGGGCGGCTACAGGCTGGGCGATGGCATTCATGGGGACGGCTGGGCCAGGAAGGGGCGGGGCGGCATGGCGTGGAAGCAGCGGTGCCCGCGCGGGGCGGGCACCGTCGTGTCCATCACTTCAGGTCGGTCGCCCAGTAGGCCTCGATCTGCTTGACCAGTTCGGCCGGCAGCGGCACGTAGTGCAGCTCGTTGGCCTGGGCCTGGCCGTTCTCGAAGGCCCACTTGAAGAAGGCCAGGGTGTCCTGGTTGCGCTTGGCGTCCTTCGGCTGCTTCTGCATCAGCATGAAGTTGGTGGCGGTGATCGGCCACGCCTGGTCGCCCGGGGCATTGGTGATGACCAGGTTGAAGTCCTTGGCACTGGCCCAGTCGGCGCTGGCGGCCGCGGCGGCGAAGGTCTCCGCGCTCGGCTCGACCCAGTTGCCGGCCGCGTTCTGCATGGCGGTGTACGGCATGCCGTTCTGCAGCGCGTAGGCCAGTTCGACGTAGCCGATCGAACCCTTGATCTGCTTCACGTAGGACGCGACGCCTTCATTGCCCTTGCCACCCACGCCGTCCGGCCACTGCACCGAGGTGCCTTCGCCGACCTTGGCCTTCCAGTCCGGGCTGACCTTGGACAGGTAGTTGGAGAAGTTGAAGGTGGTGCCCGAACCATCCGAACGGTGGACCAGGGTGATCTTGCCGTCCGGCAGCTTCACGCCCGGGTTGGCGGCGACGATGGCCGGATCGTTCCAGGTCTTGACCTTGCCCAGGAAGATGTCGGCCAGCAGGGCGCCGCTCAGGCGCAGCTTGCCGCCCTCCAGGCCTTCGATGTTGACCACCGGCACCACGCCGCCGATGGCGGACGGGAACTGGGCCAGTCCGGCCTGGGCCAGTTCTTCGCTGCTCAGCGGCTTGTCCGAGGAACCGAAGTCGACGGTGCCGGCCTTGATCTGGGCGATGCCGCCGCCGGAACCGATCGATTGGTAGTTGATCTTGGCGCCGGTGCTGGCGTTGTAGTCAGCCGACCACTTGGAGACCAGCGGGAAGATGAAGGATGCGCCCGCGCCGGAGACTTCGGCGGTCACCTTGGCACCGGCAGCGGCCGGAGCGGCAGCACCGTCGGCAGCCGGCTGCTGTGCGGCCTGCTTGTCGCCACCGCAGGCCGACAGGCCCAGGGCGATGGCCAGGGAAAGGGCGGCAAGGCCGGCCGAGTGCAGTTTCATGGTCACTCCATAGCGGGGAAGAGCCGACGGGGTCGGCGGATGCGGCTATGAAATGATGTTTTTGTTACAGCCGTATTACGACCATGACAGAGGTGTCCTGGATCACGTTCCGACAAGGGTTTCACGGGCTGGGCCACGATCCGGGAGACCCCGCAGACCCCGGATCTGCGCACGGATATGACGGCCAGGGCTCCACAAACGCTCTTGCCATTGCTCCTGCCTTCCATGACCCCACCGCGCCCCCGATGAACTGTCGAGAGGCGGTGGGCCAGGGCGTGCAGGACCGTCCACGGCATGGATGCCGTGGCCGAGCCCCCAAGGACGGGTTTACGG
>NZ_JAPTFX010000074.1:0-21686 GCF_030985895.1 Stenotrophomonas sp. Sm6012
CCTCGGAATTCCGGTGATTTCATCAGGTTGCCGGCCAGCGGCCGGCACTACCCATTTCCAGGGATCAGCCGTTGTCGCGCAGGAACCGGGCCATCGAGGAAACGCCCGGCACGCGCGGCTCGAACTCACCGGCCACGTCGATGAAACCGCGCATCACGGCGATCTCGCGGGGGCTGCGGTTGAGGCTGTCGCGCACGTCCGGATCGGCACCGGCACGCAGCAGGCGCTGCACCAGCAGCGGCAAACCGTGCAGGGCGGCCAGGTGCAGCGGGCCGAAGCCGCGCGGGTCGCGCACGTCCAGGCTCACGTCCTCATCCAGCAGGCGCTCCACCGCGGCCATCACCACCTGCTCGTCGCAGGCGGTGCCCGGCTCGGCGCGTGCGCCCAGCAGCAGCAGCAACGGCGTGACCGAACCGGCAGCAGCCTGGTCCGGCTCGGCACCGGCCAGCAGCAGGGTGTCGAGCAGGGCCAGCAGGCGCGAGCGATCACGGGCACTGAAGCCATACAGCGCGGCACAGTGCAGCGGACCCAGCTGCTGCGCGTCACCGGCATGTACATCGGCACCGGCGGTCAGCAGGCGCGCGACGATGTCCGGCAGGCCCAGCGCCGAGGCCAGCATCAGCACCGTCACACCACCGGGCAGGCGATGTTCCAGCTTGGCACCGGCATCGAGCAGGGCCGAGACGATGTCCACCTGGCGCATGCTGACCGCCGCCGACAACGGCGTGGCACCACTGGCCGCCGCGTGCTGCGGATCGGCGCCACGCGCCAGCAGCAGGTCGGTCACTGCCAGATGGCCACCACCGGCCGCACGCAGCAGCGCGGTGCAGCCCTGTGCATCAACCGCGTCGACCGCAAATCCCAGATCGATCAGGCGGCGCACAGCGTCCACATCACCGGCCATCGCGGCGGCGGGTAGATCGGCCTCGCGCAGGGTGCGGCGTGGCAACGGCCACACCCGCCAGTCCAGCCAGTCGGCCAGGTCACGGCGACCAATCGACAGCGCCACGCCCAGCGGCGTCTGGCCATCGGCGGCGCGTGCTTCCGGCGAGGCGCCGTGCTGCACCAGCAGCTTCAATGCACCTTCGCGAGCCAGCGCGGTGGCCAGATGCAAGGCGGTCATGCCGTGGCTGTCGCGCGCTTCGCGATCGACGCCAGCCTTCAACAGAGCCTGCTGCAGGCGCAGCCAACCCAGGCGTACCGCCAGCGACAGCGGCGGATCGCCGGCCGGCGAGGCCGCAAACGGATCGGCACCACGTTCCAGCAATTCCAGCGCCAGCTGTTCCAGCCCTCGGGCGGCCTGGTCGTGCTGGGCGCAGGCGGCGAGGAAGCGCGCCAGGCCACCGCGCCCGGCCGGCGACAGGCCACGCTGCAGCATCACCTGCAGTGCAGGCACCGCATCGATGCCGCGCGACAGCAGCGCAAACATCGGCGTGTCGGCGCAGGCGTCACGCACATAGGGATCGGCGCCGTGGCCCAGCAGCCAGTCGACCGCACGCGGTTCCAGCGCCAGCTCCGGATCGAGCAGCAGGCCACCCAGTTCTTCCGGCTGGCACAGCCTGGCCAGCGCGGCCATGCCTTCGGTGTTGCCGAAACCCAGCGCTTCCCGCAGCAGGGTCAGCGGCGGACGGTCCGGCAGCAGGCCGCTGGCCATGGCCGCTTCGCCGCGCTCGGCCAGCCCATCACTGACGGCGGCCGGCAACGGATAGGACGGGTCCAGCAGGGCCACGATCGCCCAGCGGCCCGCTTCGGCGGCATAGTCCACCGCACGGCGGCCGACCGGATCGGCGGCATCGGCGGCGATGCCCAGCTCGACCAGGCGCTTGATCAGCAGCGGCGAGACATCCTCGGCCATCACCGCCAGCTGCACTGCGTTGCGGCCTTCGCCGTCCACTGCAACCAGGTCGGGTTTGTGCGGCAGCAGGTGCTCGATCACCGCAGCGCGACCGGCACGGGCCGCTTCCAGCCACGGCGTACGGCCCAGCGCATCGCGTGCTTCCAGGTTGGCGCCGGCACCGAGCAGCACGCCGATGATCTCGACGTGGCCCGCCAATGCGGCCTCGTGCAGCGCACTGCGGCGTTGGCGATCACGCGCGTCGGCGCGTGCCTTGTGCTTGAGCAGCAGCTGTACGCCGGCCGGATCGTCGTCTTCGGTGGCGGCGGCAGCCAGCAGCACCGGAGTGCCTTCGGCCGGCTCGCTGCGGGCACCGCGTTCGAGCAGGAAACGCGCCAGGCGCCAGTTGCCGACCTGGCAGGCTACCGCCAGCGGCGACCAGCCATCACTGTTCAGCGCATCGACTTCGGCCGCGGCATCGCGCAGCAGCGCCGCCACGCCCGGGTCGGAACTGCGCGCGGCATGGTGCAGCGGGGTGTTGCCGTCGCCGTCGGTTGCGCGCGAATCGGCGCCGTTGGCGAGCAGGGTCATCACCGCTTCGGGGCGACCATGCCAGCTGTCACGGGTCGCCGCCAGCAGCGGGGTCATGCCGCGGTGCGGCGCGTTCACGTCGACGCCGCGGGCGATCAGTTCGCGCAGCAGGCGAAGGTCGGGCAGCACCGCGGCCAGTACCGCCAGGCTGCGCTGGTCGCGCCAGTTCGGGTCCGGCAATGCATAGGGATCGGCACCGGCCTGCAGCAGCTGCAGGCCGCGGTCGATGCGGCCATGGCGGGCGGCTTCGTACAGGGCCGGGGTCAGTTCCTGCGGCGCCATCGCCTCCAGCGGCGCGGTCTCGGCCGCGGCGGCGAACATCGGTTCGTGTTCGTGGCTGGTCGCGTTCAACGCGCCGGTACGCAACGACACCAGCGGTGCGGGCGCCACCCGCTGCAGCAGCAGGTGCAGCAGCGGCGACAGCACCACCACCGCCAGCGCGGCCGGCCATCGTGCACTTTCCGGCAGCAGGCCCGGCCAGGCCGGCAGCACCACCAGTGCCGCCAGCGCGATCACCAGCGCGGCCACACCGAGGCCGCGCCAGGCGGTCAGGTCACGCCCTGCCAGCGCCTGCCAGTGCTGGGCCAGGCTGCCATCCAGGCGTTCGACATCGTTCCACAACGGCCAGGTACGCCAGGCCGCCAGCAGGCCGGCACTGACCAGCACGCTCAGGCCCAGCACCGCGGCCAGGCTGCCACTGTCACGCAACGCGGCCAGCGGCCAGGCCAGCAGCAGCGCCAACAGGACCGGTGCGGCCGCCCACAGCGCCAGCAGCGCCGGCAGATCCTGGCGAGCAACCACCTTCAACGGTAGCAGCGCGCGGCTGCGCCGCCACCACGACACGCCCAGCGCGAACGCAGGCTGCGCCAATGCGGCAAGCAGGGCGCCCGGGACGCCGCCCACGGCAGCGCCCAGCGCCAGCACGGCGCCAACAGTGAAGGCGATCGACAGCGCGCGCGGACGGGAGGGATCAGTCATAGTGCCGCGGCATCAGGCTGGCCACCGAAGGCGGCACCTGCAGGTAGAAGCCGCGTTCGCTCATTTCGCTGCGGACCTTGTCCGGGTCGGCCTGCGCCAGGCGGCGCTGGGCATCCAGGGCGACGTCCAGCACGAAAGTGAGCGTCCCCAGCGATTTGAGCAGCGGCGCAGGCAGCGCGCTGAAATCTTCGCGTCGGGGAACGTAGACGTAGGTGTCCGGCTTGAGTTGGCTTTTATAGACGTAGGCGTGCATGTCCGCGGGACAATAACCCGGGAAGAGCCATGATTGTGTCGGAAAGCCGACACCGGGGAAAGCCGTCAGCCGACGATGGCGGCGTGATCGACGGTGTTTCCCCGACGAGGTTCAGCAATGTGGCGACGGCGTTCAGCCTTGGCCCGGTGCTCAGTGATAGCCGGCGTCGGCGTGCACCTTGCCGCGGAACACCCGGTAGGACCACGCCGTATAGCCGAGGATGACCGGCAGCAGGATCACCAGCCCGACAAGGGTGAAGCCCAGCGATGATGCCGGCGCAGCGGCCTGCCACAGGGTCATCGATGGCGGCAGCAGGTACGGCCACATGCCCAGCACCAGGCCGAGGAAGCCGAGCACGAACAGGGCAAGGCTGAGCAGGAACGGCGGCAGGTCACGGCGCGGATGGGTGGCGCTGCGCCACAACGCGGCCGCCACCGCCAGGGTCAGCAGCGGTACCGGCGACAGCCACCAGAAGTTGCCATCGCTGAACCAGCGGTCCATCAGGCGCGACTGCAGGAACGGCAGCCAGCTGCTGACCAGGCCCATCGCTGCGATCACCGCCACCACCAGCGGCCGGGTCATCTGCCGCGCCAGCGCCTGTACCCGGCCTTCGGTCTTCAGGATCAGCCAGGTACTGCCCAACAGCGCGTAGCCGGCCACCAGCGCGGCGCCGGTCAACATCGCGAACGGACTGAACCAGGCGAACGGGCCGCCGTGATAGACGCCGTCCTGCAGGGGCAGGCCCTGCACCAGCGTGCCCAGGATCACGCCTTGGGCGAAGGTGGCCAGCAGCGAGCCCAGCGCGAACGCCACGCTCCACAACCGGCGTGAGCGGTGCGCCTTGAAGCGAAACTCGAAGGCCACGCCACGGAACACCAGCGCCACCACCAGCAGCAGCACCGGCAGGTACAGCGCCGACAGCAGCACCGCGTACGCCTTCGGGAACGCCGCCAGCAGGCCGGCGCCACCCAGCACCAGCCAGGTTTCGTTGCCGTCCCAGATCGGCGCGGCGGTGTTCATCATCAGGTCCAGCTGTTCCTCGTCTTCGGCGAACGGCGCGAGGATGCCGATGCCGAGCACAAAGCCATCCAGCACCACATACATCAGCACACCGAAACCGATCACCGCGAACCACGCCACCGGCAGCCAGGTCATCAGGTCCATGTCAGCGATCCTCCAGCGGTTCGTCGGCTGCCGACAGCGGGCGCGCCGGGGTATGGCTGCCGTGGTCCAGCGACGGCCCCTCGGCATACGGCTGCGGCCCATGGCGCAGGATCTTCACCAGGTACCAGATGCCCCAGCCGAACACGAAGGCATAGCCGACCACGTAGACACCCAGCGACAGCGCGGTCATCCACGCACTCTGCGGGCCCACTGCGTCGGCGGTGCGCAGCACGCCATACACCACCCACGGCTGGCGCCCCATTTCGGTGACGAACCAGCCGGACAGCAGTGCGATGAAGCCACTCGGCAACATCCAGTTCCAGCCGCGCAGCAGCCAGGGTGAATCCAGCAGCTTCCGGCGCCACAGCTGGAATGCCGAGACCCAGGCCAGCAGCAGCATCAGCGTGCCCAGCCCGACCATGATGCGGAAGGCGAAGAACACCGGCGTCACCGGCGGCCGTTCGCTGGCGGGCACCGAGGTGAGCGGATCGAAGCTGCCGTCCAGCGAATGGGTGAGGATCACGCTGCCCAGCTTCGGGATCGCCACTTCGAAATCGTTGCGCTCTTCCTTTTCGTTGGGCAGCGCGAACACCACCAGCGGCACGCCCTCGCCTTCCTTGGTTTCATGCCAGTGCGCTTCCATCGCCGCGATCTTCATCGGCTGATGCTTGAGCGTGTTCAGGCCGTGCATGTCGCCGACGAAGATCTGCACTGGCACCGTCAGCGCCGCGAACGCTACCGCCGCGACCAGCATGCGCCGGCCGGCTTCCACGTGCGTGCCCTTGCGCAGGTACCACGCGCCGACGCCACCGATCACGAAACAGGTGGTGATGAACGAACCCAGCGCCATGTGCGCCAGGCGGTACGGGAACGAGGGGTTGAACACCACCTGCCACCAGTCCACAGGGTGCACGATGCCGTTGACCATCTCGTAGCCGGCCGGCGTATGCAGCCAGCTGTTGGACGACAGGATCCAGAACGTGGAGAACAGCGTGCCCAGCGCGACCATGCAGGTGGACAGGAAATGCAGGCGCGGCGACACCCGCCCCCAGCCGAACATCATCACGCCGAGGAAGCTGGCTTCCAGGAAGAACGCGGTCAGCACTTCATAGGTCAGCAGCGGGCCGATGACCGTGCCAGCCACTTCGCTCAGCCGCGGCCAGTTGGTACCGAACTGGAAGGCCATGACGATGCCGCTGACCACGCCCATGCCGAACGACACGGCGAAGATCTTCTGCCAGAAGAAGTACAGCTCGCGCCACACGGGCAGTTTCGTGCGCAGCCAGCGCCATTCAATGAAGGCCAGCCAGCTGGCCGTGCCGATGGTGAAGGCCGGGAACAGCACGTGGAAACTGATGACGAATCCGAACTGGATCCGGGACAACAACAACGCGTCCAAGGGACGCCTCCTGCCTGCGACCGGTGGGATACCGGACCACTTTAGGAGGATTTGGTTACGCCGGGATGCGACCGGGTGACGCGCTGCTTCACTTTGTCGCAGGGGTCAACCGCTCTGGTAGCTACCAACCTGGGTTGGCACACATCCACGCGCCGACCAAGGTCGGCATCCACCAACAGCGATTGGCGCTGCCGATCAACCGCTCTGGTAGCTGCCAACCTGGGTTGGCACGCGTCCAAGCGCCGACCAAGGTCGGCATCTACCAACAGCGATTGGCGCGCCCCATGCCCGGCGGGGGCTGTCAGAGCCAGAAATACCAGGCCGCGGCAGCCAGCAGCGCCCCGAACAACAGCACCTGCACCACCACGTACAGCACACCGCTGTCGCGCATTTCCGCGTGCAGCCTCTGCTGCAGCGCCTCGCTCACATCAGGCACGGCGTGCCGTTGTTTCTGTTCACGCAACGCCTGTGCCAGCGCGCGCTCGTCCGCATCGCGAGGGTCAGTCGATTGGCTCACAGCAGTTCTCCGGCGGTGGCGCGTCGCGTCAACTCCTGCTTCAGGACCTGCCGCGCGCGGTACAGGTGGCTCTTGATGGTACCGCGCGCCAGCCCGGTGACCTGCTCGATCTCGGCCAGATCGAAATCCTCCAGATAATGCAGGCCCACCATCAATCGCTGCGGCGCACTCAATCGCTCCAGTGCCGCGCCGAGCTGGCGGCCGGCCTGCAACGATTCGCTGAGTTCGGCCGGCCCGGGCCCTTCATCGCCGATGCCCAGTTCCTCGGGCACCTCCACCGCCACCATCCATTGCGCCTCCAGCCGCCGCCGGCGCAGGTGCTGCAATGCAGTGGTGTAGGCCACCCGCGAGACCCAGGTGCGTAGCGAGGATTCAAAGCGGAACCGGTGCAGCTGGCGGAACACCGCCAGGAAGGTCTCCTGCAGCAGGTCGGCCACCTGGTCGCGGTCGCCGACCATGCGCCCGATCACGTGCGCGCAGGTGCGTTGATGGGTCTCCACCAGGTGCGCGAAGGCCGCCTGCGAGCCATCGATGATCGCCCGCACCAGGGCCTGATCTGCATCCAGTGGCTCGGCAGGTGCTGCGATCGCCGCCATGTTCTGGCGGCGACGGCCCCGCAGTGCCGACAATGCTTCGCCGAGCAGGCTCATCTACGGGGCGCCCCCTGTGCCCGTGGCATGGGCCAGCTCAGCCCCTGCGCGCCGCTGGACGGGTGAAGTGCCAGGCCAGCAGCTGGCCGAGGCCGGCGCTGCCAACCAGCGCGGCGGCGGCACCGAAGGTCAGGTCACGGGCACCGATGGCTTCCAGCAGGGCCATCGCCAGCGCCAGGCAGACCAGGCTGATGCCCCAGCGCAGCGCGCCCTGGCGGCGGCGCTCCTCTTCCAGCACGGCCAGCGAGCGGATCACCTCCTCCGGCACGTGCGGGGCGACCAGCTTGCTGCGGGCGCGGGCATCGGCAATGGCATGGATCGCGTAGGCGATGCAGATGAAGAGGGTGATCGGGATCAGTTCCTGCATGGTCGGGCTCCTGTTCGGTGGATGATGCGGGTTCAGGAGAATGGATGCGCGAGCCCGGCAACCGGTTGCAGCAGTTTGCCGATTCCGCTGCCATGACCTGTGGCCCCTGCCCGCGGCCGGGGCGGCTGCTACCCTTGCCCGGTTTCCTCTTCCGGTGCCGTCCGCCCATGTCCCGAGTGCTGCCCCTGTCCCTCCTGCTGTCGGCCGTGCTGGCCGCACCGGCCGCGCATGCCGCGCCGACGCCGATCACCATCGAACAGGCCATGGCCGACCCGGACTGGATCGGGCCGCCGGTCGAGAAAGCCTGGTGGTCGTGGAACAGCCAGCAGGTGGAATACCAGCTCAAGCGCAACGGCAGCCCGGTGCGCGACACCTTCCGCCAGCCGCTGGCCGGTGGCGTGGCCGCGCAGGTGGCCGATGACCAGCGCGGCACCCTGGACGTGGCCGAGCCGGTCTACGACCGCAGCCGCAGCCGCAGTGCGTTCGTCCGCAATGGCGACGTGTTCGTGCGTGACCTGCGCAGCGGCGCGCTGACCCAGCTGACCCGCAGCAACGAGCGCGCGGGCAACGTGAACTTCGCGGCCGACAACGGTGTGATCTGGCGCGTCGGCCAGAACTGGTTCCATTGGACTGCCGCCAGCGGCGTGCAGCAGGTGGCCAGCCTGAAGGCCGAGAAGGACCCGCGTACGCCGCCGAAGGCCGACGTGCTGCGCGACCAGCAGCTGCGTACGCTGGAAACCCTGCGCCGCGACCGCGACCAGCGTGAGGCGCTGAAGGACCAGGACCAGCGCTGGCGCCAGGCCGACCCGACCCGCGCGCCCGGCCCGGTGTACCTGGGCACCGATGTGGAGATTGCCGACAGCGTGCTGTCGCCGGACCTGGGCCACCTGATCGTGGTGACCAAGCCGAAGGACTTCGACGACGGTCGCGGCGGCAAGATGCCGCTGTACGTGACCGAATCGGGCTACGAGGAAACCGAGGACACCCGCACCCGCGTTGGCCGCAACGGCTTCGAGCCGCACACCCTGTGGTACGTCGACGTGCGCACCGGCAAGGCCGAGAAGCTCTCGCTGTCGGGCCTGCCGGGCATCGGCACCGATCCGCTGGCCGAGCTGCGCCGCAAGGCCGGCAAGGACGCACTGAAGGGCGAACGCAGCCTGCAGGTGATGAGCGATTTCATGGGCGGTGGCATCCGCTGGAGCGCCGACGGCCAGCAGGCCGCGGTAATGCTGCGTGCGAACGACAACAAGGACCGCTGGATCATCAGCGTCAACGCCGCCGACGGCCGCGTGCAGAACCGCCACCGGCTGACCGACAACGCCTGGATCAACTGGGGCTTCAACGATTTCGGCTGGATGGCCGATGGCCGCACGCTGTGGCTGCTGTCCGAGGAATCGGGCTTCTCGCACCTGTACACCCAGGCCGGCAGCGCCAAGCCGCAGGCACTGACCAGCGGCAAGTGGGAAACCTCGGCGCCGGTACCGTCGGCCGATGGCAAGGGCTTCTACTTCCTGTGCAACCAGCAGGCCCCGCATGACTATGAAGTCTGCGCGGTCGACACCGGCAGCCGCCAGGTGCGCGAGCTGACCAGCCTCAACGGCGTGGAGGACTTCTCGCTGTCGCCGGATGGCCAGCAGCTGCTGGTGCGCTACTCCGGCGCCTACCTGCCGCCGCAGCTGGCGGTGCTGCCCAGTGCCGGTGGCCAGGCGCGCGTGCTGACCGATACCCGCACCGCCGGCTACAAGGCGCGCCAGTGGGTCCAGCCGAAGCTGGTGGCGGTGCCGTCCAAGCATGGCGCCGGCGTGGTCTGGGCCAAGTACTACGAACCGGAAAACAAGGAGCCGGGCCGCAAGTACCCGATCGTGATGTTCGTGCACGGCGCCGGCTACCTGCAGAACGTGCACCAGCGTTACCCAGCCTACTTCCGCGAGCAGATGTTCCACAACCTGCTGGTGCAGAAGGGCTACATCGTGCTGGACATGGATTACCGCGGCAGCGAGGGCTACGGCCGCGACTGGCGTACGGCGATCTACCGCAACATGGGCCACCCGGAACTGGAAGACTACAAGGACGGCCTGGACTGGCTGGTCGATACCCAGCAGGGTGACCGCGACCACGCCGGCATCTACGGCGGTTCCTACGGCGGCTTCATGACCTTCATGGCGCTGTTCCGCTCGCCGGGCACCTTCAAGGCCGGCGCCGCGCTGCGTCCGGTGGTCGACTGGCACCAGTACAACCACGGCTACACCAGCAACATCCTCAACACCCCGGACATCGATCCGGAGGCGTACCGCGTGTCCTCGCCCATCGAGTACGCGCAGAACCTGCAGGACAACCTGCTGATCGCCCACGGCATGATGGATGACAACGTGTTCTTCCAGGACTCGGTGAACCTCACCCAGCGCCTGATCGAACTGCACAAGGACAACTGGTCGATCGCGCCGTACCCACTGGAACGCCACGGCTATGTCCGTGCCGATTCCTGGCTGGACCAGTACAAGCGCATCCTCAAGCTGTTCGAGCAGAACCTGAAGTGAGCACTGCCGCGGCCACGATAGAGATCGTGGCCGCGGTCATCCTGGATGACCGTGGCCGGGCGCTGGTGGTGCGCAAGCAGGGCGCCCACCGCTTCATCCAGCCGGGCGGCAAACCCGAACCCGGCGAAGCGCCGCTGCAGGCGCTGGCCCGCGAGCTGGACGAGGAACTGGGCGTGCAGCTGCGCGCCGATGCCGCCCTCGCGCTGGGCGCCTTTGAAGACTGGGCGGTGAACGAGCCCGGCCATCGCGTGCAGGCACAGGCGTGGTGGGTGCAGGTGGACGGTACACCGCAGGCGCGCGCCGAGATTGTCGAACTGGCCTGGGTGCCGCTGCAGCCACCGCACGGCCTGCCCTTGGCACCGCTGAGCGAACACCATATCCTGCCGGCCGTCGCCACCCGGGTGACGGCCCGCTGACCGCGCGGGTGCCGATTGCAAGGACACCGGATGTCAGTGCCGCTCCCGCCGCCCTCGTTGCAGCCTTCGCCCTACCACGCGTGGATCCGGCCACTGGTCCAGGCGTCCTTCTGGTTATCCGCACTGCTGGCCGGCTATTTCGTGCTGCAGGGGCTGCTGGTGTGGCCGCTGCACGACGTTCCACTCTGGCAGCTGCTGGCGGGTGAAGCACAGCATCGGCAGATGCACAGCCTGACCTGGCTGCTGGCGCACCCGGTGGGTGCCTCGATGATCGCTGCATTGCTCTGCCTGGTCTCGGCCGTGGCCAGCTGGGGGCTGCTGCGCGAACGCTACTGGGGCCTATGGAGCTTCGTGGTGATGCTGCTGTTGAGCGCGCTGGCCAATTTCGCGATCACCTGGTGGTGGGACGTGTTCATGCGCGACATGATCGTGCTGCTCGCCGACGGGCCGGAGATGCAGCAGTCGCTGCAGCCGCGTCGCTGGATGATGACCTTCACCCTGCTCGGCACTTCAGTGCTGTTCCTGGGCCTGCAGGGTTGGCTGGCCTGGCGCTTGTTGCGGCCCGATATCCGCTCGCGCTTCCGCTGAGCCCCATCCCCTTCTCGCACGACAAGGACCGTCGCATGCGCTTGCTGGCTCTTTTTCCTGCCCTGCTGCTGTTCGCCGCGCTGCCTGCCAGCGCCGATGCCCTGCGCTGCGGCGAGTACCGCAGCCTCGATGACGGCATGGCACTGGTGTTCACCAGCCCCAGCAGCGGCTACCGCCACAACGGCATCGGTGAGCCGGAGCCGCTGTGGGTCGATCGCAGTGCGGCACAGACCCGCCTGGTCATGCTCGACGGTGGCGTGGCGGAGCCAATCCGGATCAGCGCCGATGGGCAGCGCATCGAGGACAGCGTGACGGTGGTCTACACCCTGCGCCAGTCCCGGGCCTGCACCGCCGAACCCGGCGCGGTGGCCGGCAGCTGCCGCGCTGCTGGCAGCTACTGCATGGTGCAGCTGCCAACGGCCTCGCCCGGCCAGGCCCGGCGCGCCTGCGACGAGGGCGTGGGTGCGGGCTGCTCGACGCTGCTGCGGCTGATGCGTGAGGGCGGTGCGGCGGATGCAGCCGATGACGCAGCCCCGGCCGTCTTCGAGCGCCCGCCGCCGTGCCGCGAACACACCGCCGGGCACGATCGGCAGGCCTGCGAAGCCATGACCGACGATGCACTGGCCACCGCCATGCGGCGGGTGGCCCAACGGCTGGCACAGGAAGACGAAGACACGCTGGATGCGCCGCTTCCGGCCGCTGCACGCGATCGCCTGCAGCAGTTGTGCCTGCAATACCGTGGTGGGCGCTTCTGCGTCGAAGTGGCCGCGCAGCAGCTGATCGCGCTGGAGCCCGCATTGGCGGTGCAGGCCCTGCAGGTCACCTGCGATGGCGGCCGCGTCAGTGCCTGCGAACGTACCGCGCCGCTGCGTGAACTCGGTACCGATCTGCGCCTGGTGCCGCTGCAGCGGGTGCCGTGTGGCCGCTACCAGGCCGACGGTGGCCAGTTCGACAGTTTCGACTTCGGTGATGGCAGGCAGGCCCGGCTGCACGAAGGTGCCGTCCAGCTGCAGCAGCACGGCGAAACGTTCGTGCTGCGCCAGCTGGGCAATGGCGACCTGCTCGGCATGGACATTCAGACCGCCTACGAGCGTTACCGGCCAGTGACCGACGCGGGCCGGTGCCGCCCACCACGGCGCTGACCGCCCTGCATCGCACGGCCCGGCCGGGCCCTGCGGTAAAGTACGCGCCATGAACGAATTTGAGCGCGTGCGCGCCTACCTCACCGATCTGCAGGACCGCATCTGCGCGGCGATCGAGGCCGTCGATGGCCAGGCCCGCTTCCAGGAGGACCTGTGGCAGCGGGCCGAGGGCGGCGGTGGGCGTACCCGCGTGCTGCGCGATGGTGCGGTGTTCGAACAGGCCGGCATCGGCTTTTCCGACGTGGCCGGCAGTCGCCTGCCACCATCGGCATCGGCCAACCGCCCGGAACTGGCCGGTGCCTCGTGGCGCGCCACCGGCGTGTCGCTGGTGTTCCACCCGCTCAATCCTTACGTGCCAACCACCCACGCCAACGTGCGCTTTTTCCAGGCGCAGCGCGACGGCGAAGTGGTGGCCAGCTGGTTCGGCGGCGGCTTCGACCTGACCCCCTTCTATCCGTTCGACGAGGACGTGCAGCACTGGCACCGGGTCGCACGCGATCTGTGTGCGCCATTCGGTGAGGAACGTTACGCCGAGCACAAGCGTTGGTGCGATGAGTACTTCTTCCTGCGCCACCGCAACGAAACACGCGGCGTCGGCGGCCTGTTCTTCGATGACCTGCATGGCGATTTCGAGCGCGATTTCGACTATCTGCGCGCGGTCGGCGATGGCTTCCTGGAGGCGTACCTGCCGATCGTGCAGCAGCGCAAGGACACGCCCCATGGCGAGCGCGAACGCGAGTTCCAGCTGTACCGCCGTGGCCGCTACGTGGAATTCAACCTGGTCTACGACCGCGGTACGCTGTTCGGCCTGCAGAGCGGTGGCCGCAGCGAAAGCATCCTGATGAGCCTGCCGCCGCGGGTGCGCTGGGAATACGGCTTCAACCCGGACGCCGGCAGTGCCGAGGCACGCCTGGCGGATTACCTGGTGCCGCGCGACTGGCTCTGAGCTTCCGGCGCCGCGCCTGACGCGTGGTGCCATCCCCACGCCTGCGGTGCGTCGTGCACCGGACAGGTCGTCTTTTTTCCTCAAGGATGATGTCATGCCCGCGTCTGTTTCCCTTCGTCCCCGCGCTGCGGGTTGGCGCTCCCTGCTGCTGCTCGTGCTGGCCTCGGCCAGCCTGCCGGCCGCCGCGCAATCGATGGCCTGCGGCACCTACAAGGACAGCAGCGGCAACACCACGCTGACCCTTGAAAGCGAGGGCCACGGCTTCCTGTCAGGTCCCTACCAGGCCACCGAGGAACTGCGCATCGCCCGCCAGGACGACGTGCTCGGCACCGGCAACCTGTCCACGGGCCGCCTGGAGAACTGGTACTTCTCCGACAACGAACGCACCCTCAGCACGCCCTACCGCGAGTTCACCCGTGAGCGCTCCGCCGCATGCAAGGTGATGCCAGAGCCCATCCAAGACGGCTGCGTGATGAATACCTCCGAGTGCCTGGAAGCGCTGCCGGAGGCCGCACCGCAGAAGCTGCATGCCTGGTGCGCCGAGGGCGTGGGCGCCGCCTGCATGCGCCTGCTGGAAACCTACCAGCAGCAGGCCAAGGACGCTTCGCCAAGCGCGGCGGAGCCGCCGATGCCCGAGATCTGCAAGGAGGAGTCACCGTCGTTCGACGCCGAGGGCTGCACGGCGGTGGCCAGGCAGGTCGCCTCGGAAATGATGGGCAAGGCCCTGCTCGGCCTGCAGCATTCGGTGGATGCGCCGCTGCTGCCGGCACAGCTGGATGAACTGATCGCCTTGTGCCGCGTGCAGCAGGGCGAAACGTTCTGCGCCGACACCGCCGAGACCTTGTGGAGCAGTGGCCGCCTGCAGCAGGCCCGCGAGGCGCTGCAACTGTCGTGTGCGCAGCGCGCGGATGCCCCGGCCTGCGGGCCGGCCAAGGATCTCGGCGTGCTGGCCAGCGCTCCCGGCACGGCGCTGGCACCGGTCACGGCCAGCGCGCTGCCCTGCGGCAGCTTTGAAGCCGAACGCAGCGTGCTGTCGCAGCTGCGCTTCCTCCAGGATGGCGTGGTCGAAGCCGGGGGCCGCGAGCAGCCACTGCGCGCCAGCCTGCGCGACGGCCGCATCCTCATCCATCGCGAACTCGGCAGCGACTTCGTGCTGCAGCTGCTGCAGAACGGCAACCTGGCCGGGATCGACGGTGGCAACCGCTTCGCCTACTACGAGCGCAAGCCTGCGGCGGGCAACGACCGCTGCACGCCATGACCGGGGCTGGGTAGCACCGGTCCCCCGCCCGGCTGATGCACCGTGCAGCCGGGCCCAGGCTCGGCGCTACCAGGTCAGGGGCTCTTCCTGGGGATGATGGTGATGTGCCCGTTGATCTCCAGCAGGGCCAGCTCGACATCCTCCACGCCCAGGCAGCCCTGCTGGCGCATGGCAGCCTCGAAATCAGCGCGGGTGACCTGTTCGCGACGCAGCACGGTGTCGAACAGGCGCCCATCGCGCGCGATCACCACCGGCTCTCCCTCCACCAGGCGCTCGATCCGCCGGTTGCGGGTACTGACCCAGCCCACCCCGTAGTTGAGCAGGATCAGGGTCGCCGCCAGCAGCAGGCCGCCGCCCAGCGAGGTGTCGGTGCCCAGCAGGGCGTTCTGTACGGCATTGCCCAGCAGCACGATCAGCAGCACGTCGAACGGCGTGATCTGCCCCAGCGCGCGCTTGCCGCTGAGCCGGACCATGCCCAGCACCACGACGTAGACCACCACCGCGCGCAGGATGAACTCCCACCACGGCATCGCCAGTGCGAACAGATCGGGCATCGTTTTCCCCTGCGGAGCGGTGGCCCAGCGTGGCGCAGACCAGGGAATCTGGCAACGGCACAAATAAAAAGCCCCGCTGACCAGGGGGAGGTCAACGGGGCCGGGGAACGGGCACTTGGGGAGGAGTCCCCGTTCCGAGATCTGCTCCAGGGGATGGGAGAGATCCACAACAGGCATTGCGCCTGTCGAGAGTTATAGAAGCACTCCGAACACTAACGGTTCGTGAAGGGGCCCAATTTAATGAACTTCAATCGGGGGAACATTCATGATCGAGTCAGAAACCTCCGACTGATGAACAAATTCAAGTCGTTTTCGGCCTGAAACGGAGTCAGTGCGCTTCGTCCCAGTTGCTGCCGATGCCGGTATCGACCACCAGCGGCACCCGCAGTTTGGCCGCTTGCGACATGCGTTCCACCACCTGCAAACGCAAGTCTTCGACGAAACTACTTTCGGTTTCGAACACCAGTTCATCGTGCACCTGCAGGATCATCCGTGCCGGTGCGCCGCTGTCACGCAGCCACTGGTCCACGTCCACCATCGCACGCTTGATGATGTCGGCGGCGGTGCCCTGCATCGGCGCGTTGATCGCCGCGCGTTCAGCACCCGCGCGCAGGCCCTGGTTGCGGGCATGAATGTCGTTCAGGTACAGGCGGCGGCCGAACAGGGTTTCCACGTAGCCCTGGTCGCGGGCCTGCTGGCGCATCCGCTCCATGAAGTCGCGCACGCCCGGGTAGCGGCTGAAGTACAGCGCCACGTAGTCCTGCGCCTGGCCACGGTCGATGCCCAGGTTGCGGGCCAGGCCGAACGCGCTCATGCCGTACATCAGGCCGAAGTTGATCGCCTTGGCGGCCCGGCGCTCGTTCGGGGTCACTTCCTCCAGCGTGCGCCCGAACACCTCGGCGGCGGTGGCACGGTGCACGTCGGCGCCCTGTTCGAAGGCGCGCACCAGGCCCGGGTCCTCGGACAGGTGGGCCATGATCCGCAGCTCGATCTGCGAATAGTCGGCCGCCAGCAGCTGGAAGCCCTCCGGGGCGATGAACGCGCGGCGGATGCGGCGGCCGTCCTCGGTGCGGATCGGGATGTTCTGCAGGTTCGGGTCCGACGAGGACAGGCGGCCGGTGGCGGCACCGGACTGGTGGTAGCTGGTGTGCACGCGGCCCGTGTCCGGGTTGACCATCTCCGGCAGCTTGTCGGTGTAGGTGCTGCGCAGCTTGGCCAGGCCGCGGTACTCCAGGATCACCCGCGGCAGCTCGTGCTGCTCGGCAATCGCCTCCAGCGCCTCTTCATTGGTGCTGGGCTGGCCCTTGGGGGTCTTCACCACCGCGGGCAGCTTCAGCTCATCGAACAGCACCGCCTGCAGCTGCTTGGGCGAATCCAGGTTGAAGCTGCGCCCGGCCAGCTCGGTGGCCTTCTGCTGCGCGGCCAGCATGCGCGAGGACAGGTCCTGGCTCTGCCGGCGCAGTTCGTCGGTGTCGATCCGCACGCCATTGGCTTCGATGCTGGCCAGCACCGGCACCAGCGGCATCTCGATGTCGCGGTACACGCTGTCCAGCGCCGGTTCGGCCAGCAGCTGCGGCTGCAGCGCATGGTGCAGGCGCAGGGTGATGTCGGCGTCCTCGGCCGCGTAGCGGCTGGCTTCGTCGATGCCCACCTGCGAGAACGGAATCTGCTTGGCGCCCTTGCCGGCCACGTCCTCGAACTTGATGGTGCTGTAGCCCAAGTAGCGCAGGGCCAGCGAGTCCATGTCGTGGCGAGTGGCGGTGGAATTGAGCACGAAGCTCTCGAGCATGGTGTCGTCGTGGTAGCCCTGCACGTCCACGCCGTGGCGGCGCAGCACATGCAGGTCGTACTTGCCGTGCTGGCCCAGCTTCTTCTTCGCCGGGTCCTGCAGCACCGGGCGCAGCGCGTCCAGCACCTGCTGCATCGGCAGCTGGGCCGGCGCACCCGGGTAATCGTGGCCGACCGGAATGTAGGCGGCCCTGCCCGGCTCGACGGCCAGGCTGACGCCGACCAGGCGCGCACGCATCGCGTCCAGCGCATCGGTCTCGGTATCGAAGCTGATCAGGTCGGCCTGCTGCAGGCGCTCGACCCAGGCCTGCAGCTGCTCGGTGGTCAGCACCGTCTCGTATTCACCGGGCGCGGCCAGCGCCGGGTCCAGCGTGCCGGCGGCCGGCGCTTCGGCGCTGCCACGGGCGAAGCCGGCGGCGGTACCGCGCAGGCTCGGGGTGGCCTCACTGGCAGCAGTGGGCGCCGGCAGCGGTGCGCCCAGTTCCTTCAGCGCCTGGGTGAAGCCGTAGCGCGTATACAGCTCGGTCAGCTCCGGCACGTCCTGCTCGCGCAGGGCCAGCGTGGTCGGGCTGGCATCCAGCGCCACGTCGGTGCGGATGGTCACCAGCTCGCGGTTCAGCGGCAGCCGCTCCAGCGCGGCGCGCAGGTTCTCGCCGATCTTGCCCTTCATGGTCGGCGCGGCCGCCATCACCCCGTCCAGGTGCTGGTACTCGGCCAGCCACTTGGCAGCGGTCTTCGGCCCGCACTTCTCCACGCCCGGCACGTTGTCGACGGTGTCACCCATCAGTGCCAGCAGGTCGATGATCTGGTCGGCACGCACGCCGAACTTGTCCATCACTGCCGCGTCCGAATCCATGCGGCTGCCGGTCATGGTATTGACCAGCTCGATGCCCGGACGCACCAGCTGGGCGAAGTCCTTGTCGCCGGTGGAAATGGTCACCTTCAGGTCCTGCGCCAGGCCCTGCAGGGCCAGCGTGCCGATCACATCGTCGGCTTCCACGCCGGGGATGCGCAGGATGCTGATGCCCAGCGCCTCGACGATGCGGCACATCGGTTCGACCTGGCTGCGCAGCTCGTCGGGCATCGGCGGCCGGTTGGCCTTGTACTGGTCGTACAGGTCATCGCGGAAGGTCTTGCCGGGCGCATCGACCACGAAGGCGACGTAGGCCGGGCGTTCCTTCAGCGTCGAGCGCAGCATGTTGACCACGCCGAACAGCGCGCCGGTGGGTTCACCCTGTGCATTGGACAGGGGCGGCAGCGCGTGGAACGCGCGGTACAGGTAACTGGACCCGTCGATCAGGACTAATCTGCTCATGCGCCGATTCTACGCGCCCGTGCCTGCACCGCGACGACACGGCACGCACCCGGCGATGGGGCATAATCAGGGCTCTATCCAGGCAAAGGCCCCCGCCGATGAAGACCCTGATGCTGGCTTCCGTGCTCCTGCTCGCTGGCTGCGCCAGCATGGGCGGTGCAGGTGCTCCCCCGGTGGACGTCAAGGGCGCCGATGTCTCCAAGCGCACCATGGACAATGGCGACACCATCGAGGAATACCGCGTGTCCGGCCAGCTGCGCATGGTCAAGGTGACCCCGTCGCGCGGCGCGCCGTACTACATGTACGACAAGAACGGCGACGGCCGTTTCGATAACGACAAGGACGGCGTGTCGCCGGTGTACTGGAAGCTGTACAGCTGGTGATGTGACCGGGGGTCGGATCCCTTTCCACAGGAACGGGCTCCGACCCCATCAAGGCGATCGGCACGGCCCATCCACGCATGGCGTGGATACACCGACGCCCACCACCCCACAAAAAAGACAACGCCGGCGCGCATCCTGCGGCCGGCGTCGGGTCCCCTCCCCGGGAACGCGTGAATCAGCGGGTGTGGATCAGCGGATGACCAGCACCGGCAGCGTGCTGCGTGCCAGCACTTCGGCGGTCTGGCTGCCCAGCAGCACGCGGGTGACGCCGCGGCGGCCATGCGAGGTCATCACGATCAGGTCGCTGTTGCGCTCGCCCGCCGTCTCGATGATGCCGTCGGCCGCGTAGCGGTCCAGCACATGCACCGGGTTGGCGGTAATGCCCTGCTCGGCGGCCTTGGCCAGCGCCGGCTGCAGCACCTTCTGTGCGCCTTCCTCGCGGTCGGCCTTGTACTCGGGGCTGTTCATGTAGCCCACGCTCCAGCCCATGGCGTCGTACATGCCGACGGCCCACGGCTCGGAAACGGTCACGATATCGACCTCGGCATTGAGGTCCTTGGCCAGCTCCAGGCCCTTGGCCAGGCCCTTGTCGGCCAGCTCGGACCCGTCGGTGGCAATCAGGATGCGCTTGTACATGGTGGGGCTCCGTAGCGATCTGCCAGATGGGAACAACACCATTGCACACCGGATGTGCAGGCCGCGCCTTGAGCAGGATCAATCCGGCGCCGCGCAGCGGCGTGTGCGCATCGCCCGCTTGCACGCGCCGGTCAGTGCGGCGCATGCTCGGCGGCGCACTGCCGCGCCCAAGGACGACCGACATGCAGGACAACAAACCGCCCGCCTGGAGTTCCCAGACATCCATCCTGGTCGCCGCGATCATCGCCTTGGCGGTGCTGTTCGGCGGCTACCAGATCGGCAAGGACATGGCGCTGCGCGACAATGCGCGGCAGGCGGCCGGCCGGTAACCCGCCTGGCTCAGGCGATCTGCACCACGCGTGCGTTCTGGCACAGCGGGTAGCTGGCCACGAATTCCGCGATCGCATCACGCATCGCTTCGAACGATTCGCCGTACATGTACAGCGCGGTCTCGGTCGGGCCCTGCCACCAGCTGCAGATCTCACCGAGGCCGTCGATGTTCTCCGACAGCTGTTCGAACACGTGGTTGGAATCGCACTGCTCGTAGACTTCGTCCGGCAGGGTGAGGCCGTCCAGGTAGATGCCCAGGCCTTCGGTCACGCCGAAGCTGCGGTCGGCCTCGCCCGCACCCTGCAGCTGCGAGCCCTTCGGTGCACCCAGCTGCTCCAGCAGATCGATCAGCTTCGGCACGCCGCTCGCATCGATCAGCGCCACTTCGATATCGCCGTACTCGACCTCGCCCAGGTCGGACATCGCGGTCCCGCCGCCGGTCAGCTCGCCCACCTGGGCCGCCTGCAGCAGCGCATCGAGCGGATCCTCGAACAGTTCATGGCGGTGCTCCGGCTGCAGCCGGGCGTTCAACTTCACGGTGACGTGCAGCGAGGGTTGGGTCATGGGGGCGTTCCTGGAAGATGTCAGGCCCCATTGTAGAGTCGAAGGTAGCGGCAGGAGCCGCTGCCAACGTCGCTTGCGACGGCCCGAAGGGTGCCGGTCAGGACGACCGGCATAGCTTGCTCGACTGCCTTTGTAGAGTCGAGCCGTGCTCGACTGCCTTTCCCACCAGAAGCAGCCGAGCATGGGCTCGGCTCTACAACAGCCCGTCAACGCAGGAACGGCGCCACCTTGCGCTTGAGCAGCTCCACCAGCACCGGGTCCATGTAGTCGTAGTCGTCGGGGATATCCAGACAGATCACCCGCTTGCCGTTCAGCCATGCCTTGTAACGGCTGGACAGACGGTTGCGGTGCGCCTTTTCCATCACGAAGACCAGATCGGCCCACTGCAGCAACTCGGGGCTGAGTACTTCCTCGGCGTCGGCCAGCAACCCGGCCGAGGCGGTCTCGATGCCCGGCCAATCGGCAAATACCTGCTCGGCGGTGGGGCTGCGCAGGCGGTTCTGGCTGCAGAGGAAGAGCACGTTGCGGGTCATGCCCGCAGCGTATCGGGGTCGGACTCCTTTTCCAACGGAAAAGGGCTCTGACGCCAACCGGGTGCTTTCAGACAAGTTGCATGGCCGGAAGACCTTCAGCAAACCATTATGTGCCTTTCCACCATCCAGATGCCCATGATCACCAAGGATGACCTGTTAACGACGTTCGCAGAGGTAGCCGAGGCCCACGGCTGCTACTTCAGCAGGTACGTAGTCGCGACCTACACGCTCTATTGCTGCATAAGGAATGCCAAGGCACATGACCTCGCGATCGCGTCCAAGAATGTCGATGATCCGGAATTCGCCGCCAGCGTTGTGCTGAACGCACCGCACAATCTTTCACATGATGGGCCAACGATCTTCGAGATTCCACCCAACGCCTACGGGTTTACCCATGCGATGGCGGTTCCCAGCACGTATCACGGGCTTCTGAACCGAATCGAGAAGCGCACGGGTCTGTTCCTGTGCCTGCCGATCTTCCGGTGTGAATTCAACGGCAACGAATCAGAAGATGACTTCAGGTTGTCCACACATCACATCGTTGACGTCAACAACTGGCATAGGACCAGGCAGCCGAAGATAAGCGTGTACTTCGACAATCCCCGCACTGGCGGCGGAACGGACAAGGGCGGCGCCATCGTGAGCCTGGAGACATTAATTGCCGAGATCGACAACCTCAACGGCGTGGGCAACGGCTTCATCGAGATCACCAACTACCGCGGCGAGGTGATCGAGGTGCTGTCGCCGGCGGAAGGCCACTATGTGTTGATCCGCAACCGCCAGGATGAAGAAGCGATGGATCGCGCGAGCGTGATTTCCGCGGTGGAGAAATTCACCTCAGAATGACGCGCCACCGCTTTCGTACAGTCGAGCGTGGGAGCCGGCACGCGCCAAACCCGCGGGGCCGGGGGGCGAGGCCGGGGGGAGTGGGCCCCCCCCCCCC
>NZ_JAPTFX010000075.1:0-21388 GCF_030985895.1 Stenotrophomonas sp. Sm6012
CTAACAACTATGCCCGGCAGCTCCGGACTGCCGCCTGAAACGGCTTCATGGCGTCCGTTTTCAGGGGGCCAGATCAGACACCCCCGCGAACCCACCCCGCCCGTCCTCTGACAATTTCCGAGTGCGTCCGCCACGGAAAAGAAAAAAGAAGGTCAAAAGCAAAGCCGGTTGGCTGGCCGCCTCTTGTAGAGCCGAGCCCACGCTCGGCTGCATTTCGATCAGATATCGAATAATCGATTCCGATGCAGATTCATCCACGCATGGCGTGGATACCGTGTCGACCAAGGTCGACACCTACCAGCAGCAGGGAGCTGTCAGAGGCGGGGCGGTGTGGGCAGGCAGGACCGTTGGCGCCATGGATGGCGCCATCGAGCCCCCATGGACGGGTTTACGGCGTGTCCTGCCTGCCTACACCGCCCCGCCTCCCTCGGTAAGTCCGCTGTTGCTGTTGCTGTTGCTTTGGCTCTGGCCGTTGCCTCTGCGGGTGCCGGGTGCAACCCGGCCGAACCCCTTCCTCAGGGCCAGGCAGGCGGCGCGGCCGCCCACGCCTGCTGCACCTCGGCCAGCGACGCGCGCTCATCCTCGCGCCAGTGCGGCAGCAACTGCGCAAACTGCGCCGTGCTGCTCCACTGCGACGGCTCGGTCCGCACCGCGGCCGCGTACCACTGCACCGCCTCCTGCTTCTGCCCCAACCGCCACAGCGCCAGCGCATAGGTCGGCGGCACCCAGCTGGGCTTCGTGCGCGCATTGCCCGCCGAGGCCAGCCACTGTTCCAGGGCCGCCTCCGGCTTGCCCTGGCGAAGCAGGTCCCAGCCGTAGTTCCAACGCACGCTGCGGCCACTGCTGCTCTGGGCCGGCGCCTCTTTCATGGCCTCGCCATACAACTGCTCGGCCAGCTCGCCACGGCCCTGTGCACCTGCCACCATCGCCAGCTGCACCGTGGCTTCAACGGCACGCCTGCCACGTTCACGCAGCTTGAGCAGCTGGGCGACCAGCTCATCGCCCTCGCCCTGCACCGCCACCATCGGCGCAGCGGCCGGATCGCTGTCGAAGTAGAACTCCTGAGGGGCCGGCAACGCCGGCGCCGCCCACGCTGTGGCCGCTCCCGAGGCCAGCAGCATGCTGGCCAGGATCTTTCCTGGAACTGACATCCCTTCTCCCCAGGCTGCAATCGCAGCCTCCCTCTCTCTCTGCCCGATCCTAACCCCAGCAGCGGCGCGGGCGCGAGTGCCGGGGGCATTACGAGGGCGCTGCTACAATCCGCGCCTTTCCCGCCGCGTGCCCGCACGCGGCCGGTGCCAGCCGATCCTACCGGGCCAGCCATGACCAGTACCGCGCAACTCACTTCGCCTTCTTCCGCCGACCTGATCGACCGTGACTACACGCTCGACCACAAGTACACCCGCAACGAGGGGCGGATCTACCTGAGTGGCGTGCAGGCCCTGGTGCGGTTGCCGCTGATGCAGCGCCTGCGCGATGCCGCCGAAGGCATCGACAGCGCCGGCTTCGTCAGTGGCTACCGCGGCAGCCCGCTGGGTGGCTTCGACCTGGAGCTGTGGCGCGCGCGCCAGCACCTGGAAGCGGCCAAGGTGAAGTTCACCCCGGGCCTCAACGAGGACCTGGGCGCCACCATGGTGTGGGGCACGCAGCAGACCAACCTGTTCCCGGGCGCCAACGTGCAGGGCGTGTTCGGCATGTGGTACGGCAAGGGCCCCGGCGTGGACCGCTGTGGCGACGTGTTCAAGCATGCCAATGCCGCCGGCACTTCGCGATACGGCGGCGTGCTGGCGCTGGCGGCCGATGACCATGCCTGCCGCAGCTCGACCCTGCCGCATGGCAGCGAGGACGAATTCGTCAGCGCGATGATGCCGGTGCTGAACCCGGCCGGCGTGCAGGACATCCTCGACATGGGCCTGCTGGGCTGGGCGATGAGCCGCTATACCGGCCGCTGGGTCGGCTTCAAGACCATCGCCGAAACGGTGGAATCGTCGGCCTCGGTCGAGGTCGATCCGCTGGCCCGCCGCATCGTGCTGCCCGAAGACTTCGACATGCCCAGCGGGGGCCTCAACATCCGCTGGCCGGACCCGCCGCTGGACCAGGAAATGCGCCTGCACCGCTATGCGGTGAAGGCCGCGCAGGCCTTTGCCCGCGCCAACGGCATCGACAAGGTGGTGATGGATGCGCCGCGCGCGCGGCTGGGCATCGTCACCACCGGCAAGAGCTACCTGGATGTGCTGCAGGCGCTGGAATACCTGGGCCTGGACGAAGTGGCCTGCGCCGACATCGGCATCCGCGTGTACAAGGTCGGCATGACCTGGCCGCTGGAGCCGGAGGGCATTGCCCGCTTCGCGCAGGGCCTGGAAGACATCATCGTGGTGGAGGAGAAGCGGGCCTTCATCGAGCGCCAGATGAAGGAACAGTTCTTCAACTGGCCGGCCAGCTGGGGCCAGCGCCCGTCCATCGTCGGCAAGTACGACGAGAGCGGTGAATGGATCCTGCCGTCCACCGGCGAACTGACCCCGGCCACCATCGCCGGCGTGATCGGCCGCCGCATCCAGAAGTTCTTCAACAACGACTCGATCGAGCAGCGCCTGCACTGGATGCAGGAGAAGGAAGCCGAGCTTGCGCTACCGCGCGCCAGCTTCCCGCGCGTGCCGCACTACTGCTCGGGCTGCCCGCACAACACCTCCACCCAGGTGCCGGAAGGTTCGCGTGCGCTGGCCGGCATCGGTTGCCATTACATGGTGACCTGGATGGACCGCAGCACCGACACCTTCACCCACATGGGCGGTGAAGGCGTGACCTGGGCCGGGCAGGCGCCGTTCACCGATACGCCGCACGTGTTCCAGAACCTGGGCGATGGCACCTATTTCCACAGTGGTTCGCTGGCGATCCGCCAGGCGGTGGCGGCCGGCGTCAACATCACCTACAAGATCCTCTACAACGATGCGGTGGCGATGACCGGCGGCCAGCCGGTGGACGGCCCGCTGAGCGTGCCGGACATCGCAAGGCAGATGCGCGCCGAGGGCATCCACACCATCGTGGTGCTGTCGGACAACATCGGCAAGTGGACCGGCCAGCGCGAGCACTTCCCCAGCGATGTCGAGTTCCATGACCGCAGCGAACTGGATGCCGTGCAGAAGCGCCTGCGCGAAGTGAAGGGTGTTTCCATCCTGATCTATGAGCAGACCTGCGCCACCGAGAAGCGCCGCCGCCGCAAGCGCGGCAAGCTCGAAGACCCGCAGAAGCGGGTGATGATCAATTCGCTGGTCTGCGAAGGCTGCGGCGACTGTGGCAAGAAGAGCTTCTGCGTGTCGGTGCTGCCGAAGGAAACCGAATTCGGGCGCAAGCGCGAGATCGACCAGTCCAACTGCAACAAGGACTATTCGTGCGTGAACGGCTTCTGCCCGAGCTTCGTCACCGTGCACGGTGGCCAGCCGCGCAAGGGCAGCAAGCGCGATGCCTCCACCCTGCTGGACAACCTGCCGGCGCCGGTGGTGCGCGGTACGCTGGAACAGCCCTGGAACATCCTGATCACCGGCGTCGGCGGTACCGGCGTGGTGACCATCGGCGCCCTGCTGGGCATGGCCGGCCACCTGGAAGGCAAGGGCGCGACCGTGCTCGACCAGACCGGCCTGGCGCAGAAGGGTGGCGCGGTGACCACGCACATCCGCATCGCTCGCCGGCCCGACGACATCCACGCCGTGCGCATCGCCGCCGGCGAGGCCGACCTGGTGCTGGGCTGCGACATGGTGGTGGTGAACGACTACTGGGCGCTGTCGAAGGTGCGCGCCGGCCGTTCGCAGGTGGTGCTGAACACCTACGAGGCGATGCCGGGCACCTTCACCACCCGCCCGGACATGCAGTTCCCCGCCGCCGACATCATTGCCGGCGTGCGCGTGGCGCTGGGCGGCCAGGAACCGCTGCTGCTCGATGCCACCCAGCTGGCCACCGCGCTGCTGGGCGATGCCATCGCCGCCAACCTGTTCATCCTCGGCTATGCGTGGCAGCAGGGCCTGGTACCGCTGTCGTTCGACTCGCTGATGCGTGCCATCGAACTCAACGGCGCCGCCGTGGCAATGAACCAGCAGGCGTTCGCCTGGGGCCGCCTGGCCGTGGTCGACCCGCAGGCCGTGCAGCAGGCGGCCGGCCTGGTGCGCAACCGCCACACCGATACCGAATCGACCCCTGGCCCGCTGCATCCGCTGCCGCCGGGCGAGTGGGAGGGTAACGAATGGGGTGCCACCGCCGCGCCACGCAACACCGGCGACGAACGTGAACTGCGTGGCCTGCCCTCGCACGGTGGCGATGTGGCGTTCCTGCCGCTGGACGACGCCCGCCTGTCGCGCTCACTGGATGAGATGATCGAGCGCCGCGCCGCGTTCCTGGTCGAGTACCAGGATGCCGCCTATGCCAACCGCTATCGCGATCTGGTGTCGCGCGTGCGCGCCGCCGAAGCCGAGCGCATCGGCGGCTCCACCGCGCTGACCGAGACGGTGGCCCGTTACCTGTTCAAGCTGATGGCCTACAAGGACGAATACGAAGTGGCCCGCCTGTACACCAGTGGCGACTTCCAGCGCCGCCTGCAGCAGCAGTTCGAGGGCGATTACCAGCTGCGCTTCCACCTCGCGCCGCCGCTGTTCGCCAGGAAGGACGAGCACGGCCGGTTGCTGAAGAAGGAATACGGCCCGTGGATGTTCAAGGCGTTCGGCCTGCTGGCGAAGCTGAAGTTCCTGCGTGGCGGCCGCTTCGATGTGTTCGGGCGCACTGAAGAGCGCCGCATGGAGCGCAAGCTGATCGGTGACTACGAGGCGACCGTGCAGGTGCTGCTGGACGGCCTGGAAGACGGCCGCCTGGCCCTGGCGGTGGAAATAGCCAGCATTCCCGAGCACATCCGCGGCTACGGCCACGTCAAGGAAGCGCACTTCGCGCAGGCCAAGGCGCGTGAGGCTGCCCTGCTGGCGCAGTGGCGCAATCCGAAGGCGCTGCACATCGTGCAGGTGGCGTAACGTCGCGAAACAGGTAGTGCCGGTTTACCCCAGCCGCCACAGCAGCAGGCGGTTGTTGGCCGGCATCGCCACGTCGCGCAGGCGGGTGAAGCCGTTGTCCTCGGCCAGCGCCTGCACCGCTTCACTATCGCGGATGCCGCTGCGCGGATCACGCGCCTTCAGCCAGGCATCGAACTGCGCATTGCTGTCACTGGTGTAGCGGCCGCCATAGTTGAATGGGCCGTACACCGCCAGCAGCGCGCCATGGCGCAGCACCGGCGGCAGCGCGGCGAACAGCGCCTGCACGTGTTCCCAGCCCATGATGTGCAGCGTGTTGGCGCTGAATGCGGCGTCGAACGTGCTGCCCTGCGGCAGGCTGAGGCCGGGTGCCGGCGGCAGTTCCACCTGCAGCGCCAGCGGCGGCAACAGGTTCAGCAAGGCCGCTTCGGCGCGCCACGCCTCGATGCCAGGCAGGTGGTCGGGATGATCACTGGGCTGCCAGCGCAGCCACGGCCAGCGCTCGGCAAAGAAGGCTGCGTGCTGGCCGGTGCCACTGCCGATTTCCAGCAGCCGGTGGCGGTCGCCCATCCACGGGTCGAGTGCGGTGGCGATCGGTTCGCGGTTGCGCTCGCAGGCTTCTGAATACGGCTTGCTCGACATCAGGACGGTGTCCAGGCGGGGTCGGCTCCATTGTGCACGAGGGGGGATTACTGAGCAGGGCTGCGCCCTGCACCCGCTCAGAGCCAGAGCCGGAGCGGGAGCAACAGCAAAGGCAGAAGCGGGCTTCCTGTGGGATGGCGGGATGGGTCCGGTTGCGGGGGACGCCGTAAACCCGTCCTTGGGGGCTTGGCCGCGGCATCCATGCCGCTCACGCCCCCGCAACCGGACCCACCCCGCCTTCGACAGTTTTCTGCGGTCTGTCAGATCTCATTCGATTTATTTGGATGTCTGACAGATGTGTCGACCAAGGTCGACATCCACCAACAGCCACGGGAATCTGTCAGAGGTGGGGCGGTGTCGGAGTGCGGGGTGTCAGCCGCATGGATGCGGCTGCCAAGCCTACACGGACGTACTTGCGGCGTCCCCGCACTCCGGCATCGCCGCGCCAAACCGCGGAAAGCACGCTGTTGCTGTTGCTTTGGCTGTTGCCGCTGCCGTTGCTTCGGCAGGTGCAGGGCGCAGCCCTGCCGAACCCACTTCCTTCATGAAATATGTTTCATCTGCGGCACAGCCTTGTTTTAGCCGGTAGCGCCGATACTTGCCGGCCTGCGCTGCCCGCGGTGGGCAGTGGCATCGCTGGAGAGCCGCATGCTCGGGTTGGTCAGGACCGCGCTCAACAAGCCTTACACCTTCGTGGTGATGGCCATTTTCATCTGCATCGTCGGTCCGCTCAGCGCGCTGCGCACCCCCACCGATGTATTCCCCGATATCGGCATCCCCGTCATCGCCGTGGTCTGGCAGTACACCGGCCTGTCACCGGATGCGATGGCCGGGCGGGTGATCTCGCCCTACGAGCGTGCGCTCAGCACCACCGTCAACGACATCGAGCACATCGAATCGCAGTCGCTGGCGGGCATGGGCGTGGTCAAGGTGTTCTTCCAGCCCGGCGTGGACATCCGCACCGCCAATGCGCAGATCACCGCGATCTCGCAGACCATCGTCAAGCAGATGCCGGCCGGCATGACCCCGCCGCTGATCCTCAACTACAGCGCCTCCACCGTGCCGGTGCTGCAGATGGCGTTCTCCAGCCCGACCCTGGGGGAATCTCAGATCCGCGACCTGGCGCAGAACACCGTGCGCCCGCCGCTGACCTCGATCCCCGGTCTGGCCATCCCTGCACCCTACGGCGGCAGGCAGCGCCAGATCACCCTCGACTTGGACCCGCAGGCAATGGCGGCCAAGGGCCTGTCCGCACAGGACGTGGGCAACGCGCTGGCCGCGCAGAACCAGATCACCCCGGTCGGTACCGCCAAGCTGGGCAGCAACGAATTCACCGTGCTGCTCAACAACAGCCCGAGCGAGATCGAAGCGCTGAATGACCTGCCGATCCGCACCGTCGATGGTGCGGTGGTCACCATCGGCCAGGTCGCCCACGTGCGCGATGGCTCGCCGCCGCAGACCAACATCGTGCGGGTCAACGGTGGCCACTCGGTGCTGATGGCCGCGCTGAAGAATGGCGACGCCTCGACCCTGACCCTGGTCAGCCGTATCCGCGCCATGCTGCCGCAGATTGGCGAAACCTTGCCGCCATCGCTGAAGATCTCGTTGCTCGGTGATGCGTCCACCTTCGTGCGCGAATCGATCAGCAGCGTCGCCCGCGAGGGCATCATCGCCGCGCTGCTGACCAGCGTGATGATCCTGGTGTTCCTCGGCAGCTGGCGCTCGACCGTGATCATCGCCGCCTCGATTCCGTTGGCGGTGCTGTCGGCCATCGCGCTGCTGTCCGCCACCGGGCAGACGCTCAATGTGATGACCCTGGGTGGCCTGGCACTGGCCGTGGGCATCCTGGTCGACGATGCCACGGTCACCATCGAGAACGTCAACTGGCACCTGGAGCAGGACAAGGGCGTACGCGAGGCGATCCTTGATGGCGCCGCGCAGATCGTCGGCCCGGCGTTCGTGTCGCTGCTGTGCATCTGCATCGTGTTCGTGCCGATGTTCCTGCTCGACGGCATTGCCGGTTACCTGTTCCGACCGATGGCGTTGGCGGTGATCTTCGCCATGGCCAGCTCGTTCGTGCTGTCGCGCACGCTGGTGCCGACCATGGCGTTGTACCTGTTGCGTCCGCACCGGGTGGAGGGCGGGGTAGGCCATCATCCCGAGGATGCGTTCCTCAACCATCATGAAGGCGATCATCCGCAACCGCGTCGCGCACGGATGGCGGCCACGCTGGTGCGCTGGCAGCAGCGCTTCGAAGCCGGATTCTCCGCCACCCGCGACCGCTACCACGCGCTGCTGGGCCTGGCACTGGCGCACCGGGGCCGCTTCCTGCTCGGTTTCATGGCCTGCGTGCTGGTGTCCTTCGCGCTGCTGCCAACCCTGGGCCAGGACTTCTTCCCTGCCACCGAGGCTGGTGCATTGTCGCTGCATGTGCGCCTGCCCTTGGGCACGCGCATCGAGGAAACCGCTGCATCATTCGACCGCATCGAAGCGCGCATCCGCCAGGAACTACCGCCGCAGGAAATCGATGCCATCGTCGACAACCTCGGCCTGCCGATGACCGGCATCAACATGGCTTACAGCGCTACCGGCACCATCGGTCCGCAGGATGGTGACATCCAGGTCTCGCTGAAACCGGGTCACGGCGATGCCGCCGAATACGCGCGACGCCTGCGCGAGGTACTGCCTTCGGCCTTCCCGGGCGCCAGCTTTGCGTTCCTGCCCGCCGATACCAGCAGCCAGATCCTCAACTTCGGTTCACCGGCGCCGCTGGACGTGCGCATCGTCGGACCGGATGCCGCCGGCAACCGCGCCTATGCGCAGGAACTGCAGCGCCGCCTGCGCCACGTGCCGGGCCTGGTCGACCTGCGCCTGCAGCAACCCGATGGCTATCCGACCCTGAAGGTGGATGTCGATCGGCTTCGCGCCAACGGGCTGGGCATCACCGAGCGTGATGTCACCAACAGCATGGTGGCGTCGCTGGCCGGTAGCGGCCAGGTCGCCCCGACATTCTGGTTGAGCCCGAAGAACGGCATCTCCTACAGCGTGGTCGCCGCCACGCCGCAGTACCGCATGGACAGCCTGGCCGCACTTCAGGCGCTGCCGGTCACCGGCAGCGGTGGTGGCGTGCCACAGGTGCTCGGTGGCCTGGCCCAGATCCAGCGCGGCTCCAGTTCGGCGGTCGTTACCCATTACAACGTGCAACCCACGCTGGACGTATATGCCAGCGTGCAGGGCCGCGATCTCGGCGCCGTGGCGGCCGACGTGCAGAAGGTCATCGATGGCATGGCCGGCCAGCGGCCGCGCGGCACCGAGGTTGGCCTGCACGGCCAGATCGATGCGTTGCACGTGGCCTTCACCGGCCTCGGCTACGGCCTGCTGGCCGCGATCGTGCTGATCTACCTGCTGATCGTCATCAACTTCCAGTCCTGGACCGATCCGTTCGTGATCATCACCGCGTTGCCAGCGGGCCTGGCCGGTGTGGTCTGGATGCTGTTCCTGACCCACACCACGTTGTCCGTGCCGGTATTGACCGGTGCCATCCTGTGCATGGGCGTGGCTACGGCCAATTCGATCCTGGTGGTCAGTTTCTGCCGCGAGCGCCTGGCCGAGCACGGCGACGCGGTCAAGGCCGCACTGGAAGGGGGTTTCACCCGCTTCCGCCCGGTCTGCATGACCGCGCTGGCGATGATCCTCGGCATGCTGCCGACTGCACTGTCCACTGAGCAGAATGCGCCGCTGGGCCGCGCGGTGATCGGCGGCCTGCTGCTGGCCACCTGCGCCACGCTGCTGTTCGTACCGGTGGTGTTCGCATTGGCCCACTCCCGTAAAACCCGTACTGCTCCTGCCGGAGAACCCCTGCATGTCTGAGTCTTCGCTGCCGCAGCATTCGCTGCGCCGTCCTCTGGTCCTGGCCGCCGCCGTGGTGGTCATCCTCGTTGCCGGTGGCCTGGCCCTGCGCGCGCAGCAGGCACACGCCGTGGTCGAGTGGACCGAGCGCCAGGCGGTGCCGTCGGTGCAGGTGGTGACCGCCGGGGAGCAGGGCGCCGCGGGCACGATGACGCTGCCGTCGCACCTGAGTGCCTGGACCGAAGCACCGATCCACGCGCGCGTGGGTGGCTACCTGAAGTCGTGGAGCGCCGACATCGGCCAGCCGGTGAAGGTGGGGCAGGTGCTGGCGGTGATCGACAGCCCGGAGCTGGACCAGCAGATCGCGCAGGCGCATGCCCATCTGCTGCAGGTGCAGGCCGACGCGGCGCTGGCCAAGGTCAGCGCCGAGCGCTGGCAGGGCATGCTCGGCAGCCATTCGGTATCGCGCCAGGAAGCCGACGAGAAGCAGGCCAACGCGGTGGCCGCACGGGCCAGCGTGGAAGCAGCGCAGGCCGACTACGCGCGGCTGCAGGAACTCGGTCGTTACCGCACCTTGCGTGCGCCGTTCGATGGCACGGTCACCTCGCGGCAGACCGACGTTGGCCAGTTGATCCGCGCCGATGACAGCGGGCGCGAGTTGTTCAACATCGCCGATACCCGACGCCTGCGCCTGATGGTGCCGGTACCGCAGAACAGCGCGGCCAGCATCCGTCCCGGGCTGCAGGCAACGTTGCAGGTACCGGGCCAGGAGGGACGCCATTTCACCGCCACCCTGCAGGGAGACTCCAGCGCGATCGACCGCAGCTCCGGCACCCTGCTGGCACAGTTCGTGGTCGACAATGCCGATGGCGCACTGCTGCCCGGCAGCTACGCGGAAGTGACCCTCCCGCTGCAGGGCGGGGGAGCTGGCGTGAGCGTGCCAGCGGAGGTGTTGATCTTCCGGGCCAAGGGCACCCAGGTGGCAGTGGTCGACAGCAAGGACATCGTGCACCTGCGCGACATCCATATCGCCAGTGACCTGGGCAGCACGCTGCGCGTCGACCGTGGCCTGAAGGCAGGGGAGAGGGTCATTTCCAATCCGCCGGATGCTTTGCGAGAAGGCGATCATGTGCGAGTGGTGGCCGGCAGTGCGGAGCCTGCGCATGCCCGCGGTTGAGCGCACAGCGACGTTGGTCGTGATGGGGTTGCTGCTGGGAGGCTGCTCGCTGGCACCCACCTATCAGACGCCGGTCCTGGCGATGCCTGCAGCCTATGAGCACACGGAAAAAGTGGATACCCGCTCGCCGCTGCCACAGGCGTGGTGGCAGGCCTTCCACGATCCGGTGCTGGACCAGCTGCAACAGCAGTTGGGCGCGGCCAACCCGAGCCTGGCGCTGGCCGTGGCGCACTACGATGCGGCACGCGCCGCAGCAGGTGAAGTGGCATCGGCGCGGGCGCCGCAGGTCGGCTTCAGCACCGGCCCGGTCCGCCAGCGGCAGTCCGATGACAAGCCGCTGCGCAGCGCCACCCAGCCAGCCATCTATGACAGCAATACCGCCACGTTCTCGCTGTCGTTCGACCTTGATCTGTGGGGCCGCCTGCGCAACGCGGCTGCCGCGGGCAAGGCGCGTGCCGAGGCCAGTGGTGATGACCTTGCCGCTGCCCGGCTGAGCCTGTCGCAGCAGTTGGCCGGGCTCTATCTGCAGCTGCGCGGCGCCCAAGCGCAGCAGGCGATCCTGCATGACAGCATCGAGGACTACCGGCAGGCGTTGGCGCTGACCGAAGACCGTTTCCGTGGCGAGATCGCTTCGCAACTGGATGTATCGCGCGCGCAGCACCAGCTGGCCAGCGCGCAGGCCGATCTGGATGCGCTCGACGGCCGCCATGAACTGCTGCGGCATGCCATCGCCGAACTGGTCGGCGCGCCGGCCACCGGCTTCATCATTGCTGACGCGGGTCTGCCAGCCCTGCCATCGGTGCCAGCCGATCTGCCCAGCCGCCTGCTGCAGCGACGGCCGGATATCGCTGCGGCCGAGCGCCGGGTGTTCGCTGCCAATGCGGGCATCGGCGTGGCCCGCGCGGCGTGGTTCCCGCAGCTCAGTCTCAGCGGCCTGCTGGGCGGCCAGACCTCGGGTGGCAGTGGCCTGCTCGACGCGGGTAACCGCTACTGGGCGCTGGGTCCACTGGCGGCGCTGCCGGTGTTCGATGGCGGCCGTCGCAAGGCGGCCAAGGCCGAGGCCTATGCCGAGTTCGACGCGGCCTCGGCGCAGTACCGGGCCACCGTGCTGGCCGCGATCCGCCAGGTGGAAGACCAGTTGACCCTGCTGCGCCAGCTCGATGCGCAGCGCGGCCACGAGCAGGATGCGGTGACTGCGGCGCGGCGTGCCGAGCAGATCGCCAATGACCGTTACGCCGGTGGTGCGGTGAGCTACCTGGACGTGGTCAGCGCTCAGACCGATGCCCGCCAGGCGCAGTTGGGACTGCAGGACATCCAGAGCCGGCAGCTGCAGGCCAGCGCGGCGCTGATGGCGGCACTGGGCGGAGGCTGGTCGCGATAGCCGTTGGAGGCGGTCTCAGCCTGTGAGAGGGCGGGGCGGAACAATCGCCCCATCCACCCCGTACAGGAGAGTGCACGATGATGGCCTGGAATCGAACTGTCGTTGCCGCCTACGCACCGGCCATGGTTGGCTGGTGCCTGGCATTGGCCGGCGGCTTGCGCCTGGAACAGCTGCGTGGCGACCTGCATGCGCAGGCGTTGCTGCCGCTGCTGCACGGCGGCGTTGTGGCGTTGCTGGCGCTGACACTGGCCTGCACGCTGGCCGCAAGCGCGGTGCTGTGGCGGGCCAATCGGCCACCACAGCGAACCGCCGCCCCGTGATCTACAGCGCAGCGGCCTCCATCAGCACGAACCGGCAGGGCGCACGCTGGAAGGCGTTGATCTGTGGCACCAGGCGCTGGAAGTGTTCGCTGGCGCAGTGGAGGTCGAGCGCGGCGCGGTCCGGCCAGAGCTCGATGAAGATGAAGTGCCCGGGATCCTTCTGGTCAACGAACAGTTCATAGCTGATGCACAGGGGCTCGCGCTGCGTGCAGGCGACCAGCTCACGGTACAGCGGAAGGACGGTTGAAACAGCCTCGGCATGGATGAAATCCTCGGCGATCACCTTGAGCATGTCGGTACCTGCAACGCGGGCCCTGCAGGATAGTGCCGGCGCAGGGCCGGCACCATCCACCGTCAGCGCAATACTGCGTCCGCACTGACCAGCTGCACATCGTGCATCTGGTTGAGGTAGGCCTCGTAGTAGCCCTTGTGCGAGGCGCCGACGATGGCCAGCATGCGGCTGCCGGGGTGCAGGCCCAGCACGTCGCGCATGTTGGCGACCATGCGCAGGTTGCGGGTTTCCCAGTAGCCGACATACATCCTGCCGAATGCCTTGGCTGAGGGCTCGACGAGTGTCGCGCCGAAGTCGCTCCGGTACGCGTCCATCGCCGCCGCAGGGCTGTTGTAGGCCCTGTACAGCGCCAGCACGCCGTCGGGTTTGTTCAGGCCGGCCACCAGGCGCTTGTCGGCTTCCCGCCGCGCCTGCGAGTGCGCGTTCTTCCAGGCGCCGGTGATGGCGGCGCTGGCCGCCGCTTCGTCCTCGGCAGGTGTGGGCGAATCGGCGGTGTGGTCGTCCACGGCCCAGAGACGCTCATGGCCGAGGCGCGCAGCGACTTCCGCAGCGATCAGATTCGTTTCATTGCGGCGAACCAGGCCTTTGTCGAGGAACTCGACCAGGGCCGCGCTCAGCCCGTCGCCGTCCTTGCGTTCGGCGGCGGGCAGGCGCAGCCACTGCACCTGGGCCGATCCCCGTTCGCCCGCCGCCAGGAACAGTGCAGCCAGCCGACGACGCTGGGCAGGCGTCGGGTCATCTGGCCAGTTCGAGAGCAGGCGCTCGACCTCGGTGTTCGCAGCGGGCACGTCCAGTCCGGTCGCGGCCTGAGCGGCCGAGGTGTCGAAGCAGTAGGTGGCCACGCTTTCCGCGTAGCGGGCGGGGTAGCGGCGCATGAAATCGCACTGCAGGCCGGACAGATCCTCGGTGGCGATCAGCTCGGGTTTCCAGGCGACCAGTCGCTGCAGCAAGGGCTCCAGCAGGGCCGGCTGGAAGGTCTTGGGCAGCCCGGACAAGTGGGTGCTGCCCAGTACCAGCACTTCGTTCGTGCGCCCGGCGGGCGGCCCCTTCAACTGGTCGGGATGGAAGGTCGGCCGATAGCTGGCATCGGCGGCGAGGGCGCCGGTGCTGCACAGGCCCAGAATCAGGAAGCTGGCCAAGCGTGTGAACATGCGATCTCCGTGTCAGTGAACGTCCTGCAGTTCGCTGCATGCTGGTCATTTTCATCTGCCACGGAATCTCCCGTTGGTCATGCAAACCTTTTCGGCTTGAACTGCATCGGCGTTCGGGCGAGGCTGTGCTCAATGAAGGAATCGACGACCCATATCCTGCGTCCCAGCGACTGGACCATCGGCAGCCCGCGGCTGAGCCTTCGGCCCTTCACAATGGATGACGCGGGCGAGGCGTTCATCGCGATCACGCCGGGGCTGACCCGCTACATGGCGTTCGATCCGCCTGCATCGGAGCAGGCATTCGCCGTGGTCTGGCGCGCGTGGTTGCTCACCATCGCCGATGGTTCGGACTTCACATTCGTCATCCGCCGCCGCACGGATCACACTTTCCTTGGCCTGGCAGACCTGCATCGCACCGGTGATGCGGAACCCGAGTTGGGCGTCTGGATCGCTGAATCGATGCATGGGCAGGGCTATGGCCGCGAAGCCGTGTCGGCGGTGCTGGCGTCCGCGTCCCTGCGGCTGGACTGCGCCGCATTCCGTTACCCGGTAGCCGAGCAGAACGCGCCCAGCCGGCGCCTGGCGGAATCCCTCGGCGGTGTGCCCGTCGCGCGTGAGCAAGCTGTGAAGTACATCGCGATTGTCTACCGCATCCCCGCAATAGCGTCGCAAGTTGCGACGGGCGTCGCGGAATTCCGCTAAAGCCGCCTGACCCATCGCCGATATCCCCTCTGGATCCCGCTCCAGTCGCCCGCTGCAGGACCCCAGGCTGCCCCCGATGGGCGGTCCGCGCTGTGTGTTCCGCCGCTCCCAGATGCCGATCGCACCCGCACCAGATGTTCTTGCCAGCCGCTCGAGGGGTGCCCACCCGGTACCTGCAGTCCCAAGCAACTGAAGTTGCCGCCGGGCATCCCGCCCGTCGGGTCGCAACCGCTTACCGGACACCGAGGATCAGACAATGCTCATTCCAGGCTTCACGGCGGGCGCGCAGGCGCCGGCCGAGCTGCATACCCGTTGGTCGCCGTGGCGTGCGCTGCTGGGCGCGCTGGCTCCGCAGCAGCGCACCCGCACCGAGCCGGCGGCGACCCACCGCGCCGAGCTCGAAGCCCAGGTTGCGGCGTTGCACCGCGTGCAGGCGGTCATCGAGTTCGCACTCGACGGCACCATCCTGCAGGCCAATGACAACTTCCTGCAGGCGATGGGCTACCGGCTGGACGAGATCCAGGGCAAGCACCATTCGCTGTTCGTCGATCCCGAACTGGCACGCAGCGCCGAATACCGTGATTTCTGGGCGAGGCTCGGGCGCGGCGAATACGATGCCGGGCAGTACCGCCGCTTCGGCAAGGGCCAGCGCGAGATCTGGATCCAGGCGTCGTACAACCCGGTGCTTGACCAGCAGGGGCGGCCCTACAAGGTGGTCAAGTTCGCCACCGACATCACGGCGCAGAAGTTGCAGGCCGCCGATTCCGCGGGGCAGCTGGCGGCGATTGGAAAGTCGCAGGCGGTGATTGAGTTCAGCATGGATGGCCGCATCCTCTCGGCCAACGACAACTTCCTCGCCACCACCGGCTACAGCCTTGATGAGGTGCGTGGCCAGCACCATTCGCTGTTCGTCGAGCCGGGGCATCGCAGCAGCGATGAATACCGGCAGTTCTGGGAAAAGCTCGGGCGCGGCGAATACGATGCCGGGCAGTACCGCCGCCTCGGCAAGGGCGGGCGCGAAGTCTGGATCCAGGCCTCCTACAATCCGATCCTCGACCTCAACGGCAAGCCGTTCAAGGTCGTCAAGTACGCCACCGACATCACCGCGCAGGTGCATGAGAACCAGGCGATGCAGCGTGCGGTTGCGCAGACCCGCGAGGTGGTGGCCGCAGCCAAGCAGGGCGATCTGACCCGGCGCGTGGCCACGGCCGACAAGCAGGGTGCGATCGCCGAACTGTGCGACGGTGTCAACTCGCTGGTCGAAGCGATGGCCGCGATCATCGGCCAGATCAAGTTCGCCGCCGATACCATCGCGGTCGGTGCGACCGAGATCGCCCAGGGCAACAGCGACCTGTCGCAGCGCACCGAGCAGCAGGCGGCGTCGCTGGAGGAAACCGCGGTGTCGATGAAGGGGCTGGCCGAGACGGTGCAGCGCACCGCCACCAACGCGCGCCAGGCCAGCCAGCTGGCCGGTGGGGCGGCCGATGTCGCCGCACGGGGCGGCAGCGTGGTGCACGAGGTGGTGGAGACGATGGCGGTGATCAATGCATCTTCGCGGCGCATCGTCGACATCATCGGAGTGATCGATGGCATCGCCTTCCAGACCAACATCCTCGCACTGAATGCTGCCGTGGAGGCTGCGCGTGCCGGTGAACATGGCCGCGGCTTTGCGGTGGTCGCCACCGAGATCCGCGAGCTGTCGCAGCGTTCGGCCAGCGCCGCCAAGGAGATCAAGCAGCTGATCGATGAGTCGGTGGCCAACGTCGGGGCCGGTACTGCCCAGGTCGAGAGCGCCGGCCGCACCATGGACGAGATCGTGAGCAACGTGCGCCGGGTCAGCGATCTGATGACCGAGATCAGCACTGCCTCGCAACAGCAGAGCGATGACATCCAGCAGATGAACCATGCGGTGGACCTGATCGACCAGGGCACCCAGCAGAACGCGGCGCTGGTCGAAGAGGCCTCGGCTGCGGCGCGCAGCATGGAGGAGCAGTCGGCGCACCTGTTGCAGACCGTGGCCAGCTTCCGTGTCCAGGAAGGGGCCGGCCATGCGCATGGGGCACCGGCCCTGCGCGCGGTCTAGGCGCGCTGGCCGGACAGCGCCTCGGCGGTGCCGGCCGCCGGGGCAAGGTGCACGCAGTTGCGCCCGCCACGCTTGGCGCGGTACAGGGCCTGGTCGGCGTGAGCGACCAGGTCACTGGGTTCGCGCTCATCTCCAGCGGCCTGCCAGGCCACGCCCACGCTGATGGTCACCCGGCCGTCGGCAGCCGGCAGTGCGGCGCTTTCGACGGCGGCGCGCAGCCGTTCGCCCAGCTCCAGCGCGTGCGTGGCTTCGGCCGAGGGCAGGGCGGCGATGAACTCCTCACCGCCGTAGCGCGCCAGCAGGTCATCGCCGCGCTGCAGGCAACCGTCGAGGATCGCGGCAACCGCGCGCAGGCGGCGGTCACCCTCCGGGTGCCCATAGGTATCATTGAGCCGCTTGAAGTGATCGATGTCGATCATCAGCACCGCCAGGCCCAGGCCCTGGCGGCGGGCACGGCGGTGGGCCGCTCCGAGTGATTCATCGAAGCTGCGCCGGTTGCCCAGCCCAGTGAGCGCATCGCGCCGGGCCAGCGTTTCCAGTTCATCGCGCTGGCGCTGGATTTCGACCTGGCTCAGCACACTGCGCAGGGCATAGCCGAGCAGGGCGCCGAGGAAGCCCACCGTGGCCAGGGTCGGCTGCAGGCGGGCGACCAGCAGCGCCACCATCATCAGCAGCAAGGGCAGCATCAACGGCACGCCGGCATCGACGATGCGCCGCAGCGCGAGGGAAATCTCCGCCGCGGGGCGGCGACGACGGCTGCCGGCCATCACCGCCAGCAGCACGAACAGTCCGCTGATCAGCAGGTCCCCCCAGCTGCCATCGGGCAGTTGCGGCTGGTAGGTGTTGATGTAGAGCGCCAGCAGGAAGTAGCCCAGTGCGTAGAGGGTCAGTGTCCGGAAGAAGTCGCGGCGGTCGGGATCGTCCTCGGCAATGAAGCGGATCAGTGCGAAGCAGAACACCAGGCTGTTCTGCACGCTGCTCATCGTCTGCAGGCACTGCGTCCACAATGCGCTGTTCAGAGGGGCCATGGCCTGCGTGTGCACGTAGTACAGCAGCCACAGCAGCGCGATGGTCGCCAGGTCCACCGCGCGGATGGCGCGGCTTCCGCCTCCGGGGCTGGCGGCCACGTAGGTCAGGGGGATCCGGTAGAACACGTACAGGATCAGCGATGACACGGTCATCTGCGTGGGATCGAGGCCGGCCACGTTGCGGTATAGCAGGGCCAGCAATGCAAGCGAGAACAGCGCGACGGCAGCGCCAAGCGTCCGCCATTTGCAGGCCGCGCGGCTGTCACGTGCACGCCGCGCGCAGGCCAGTGCAGCCAGCAGCGGGGCGGTGATCAGCATCAGGTAGGAGCCGACCGGGTCCTGCGGTCCGATCAAGGCAATGACGAGCGCGTGCGTGACCACAAAAAACAGTGCAGCACGCAACGTCATGCATTCCCCCGCCCCGATCCGGCGCGATCACGATAGGCAGAAGTGCGTGAGGCTGGCAAGAAAAGTGTGCGCTACGTCTAATGCCAACGTTGTCAGCGGTCGCAATTGTGCTTCAGCGGGCGGGGCGTGACCGCACCTTCGAGATGGGCAAACAGCCAGAAATTACGAGGGTGGCCCCGTACATGACGATAGGCGTGCAGCAGCCCCTCCCGCTGCATGCCGAGACGCTCCAGCACGGCGATCGAGCGGGCATTGCTGTCGAGGACAGTCGCTTGGATGCGGACCAGACGGCGTACTGCGTGCCCCCAGTCGAGCACTGCGCGCGCCGCATGCGTGGCCAGCCCTTGTCCCTGCCAATGCGGGTCGAGGTCATACGCGAGCTCGGCGCGGCGGTGCAGGAGATCGATGCCGTTCAAGCCGATGGTGCCGATCAATCCGTCCTCGGCATCGGCCAGCGCCCAGCGCTGGTCGGGGCCGCCCGGCATGTAGCGGGCGATCTGCTGGCGCAAGGCGTGTTCCGAGATGTCGCCCCAGCTGGTGTGTTCGATCACGCCCGGCAGCGAGAGGTAGCGGGACCATGCGGCCGCATCATCCGTCCGCAGGGGGCGCAGACGTGCGGGCAAGGTGTCTGGAAGTGACGGCACAATCGACGCAGGCATGCCAGGCAGTGTGGACACCTTGGGCCCGGAAAAGCAAAAGGCCAGGTCATGGACCTGGCCTTTGATGCAGTGGTGCCGGTGAAAGGACTCGAACCTTCATGGGGTCACCCCCGGCTGATTTTGAGTCAGCTGCGTATACCATTCCGCCACACCGGCAGGCAGCGCGTGAGTGTAACCGAGGTCGGCAGGGCTTTCATAGGGGCAGGGCCATTCGGGGCGCTTCCTGTCGGCATCGGCCCCGTGGTGGCTATACTGCGGCGGCGTGAATACCTCCAGGAGCGGTAGCCGATGACAGTGTTGCAGGACCTGAGGGTGCTGGTGGTCGAGAACGACGAAATGAGTGCCGCGCTGCTGCAGATGCAGCTGGTGCATGCCGGCGCGACCGTGGTCGGATTGGCGGCGAGCGTGGACGAAGCGCTGCGCCTGCTGGAGGATTCGGCGCCGGACGTGGCCCTGCTCGACTACCGCCTGGCTCGCAACGAGACCAGCGAGCCTGTGGCGGCAGCGCTGTCGGCACGCGGTGTCCCCTTCGTGCTGGCCACCGGCATGCTGGCCGAGCAGTTGCCGGCGTCGATGCTGGCCGGGGTGCTGCTGGTCAAGCCCTACCTGTCGGTGGATCTGTCCCAGGCGCTGGTGCGCGCGGTGGGGCATTCCCGCGTCAAGGCCTGATTGGTCCCGGCGCAGAGGACCGGCGTATGCTGCCGTGGCCTGAATGCTCAGGCCTACAAGGAGAGTGGCATGAAGAAGTGGATCAAGCGCATGGTTGCTGCGGGTGTCCTTTCGATGGCGGTCTTCGGTGGTACCGCGACTGCCGCATGGTGCGGCCAGCCCTGCTTCCAGCTCTACAAGAGCTGCATCGCGCGCGGCGGTGAGGTCGAGCAGTGCCTGCAGGAACAAGCCTTCTGCGAAGAGGCGATGTGCGGCGGCAACCCCTGATCCAGAAACCCCGCCCAGGCGGGGTTTTTCATAGGCGCGTGGTGTTCATCCGGCTTCGTCGTACACGTAGCGGATGTCCTCGCGGTCGTCGAGGATGCGGTATTGCAGGGCCAGGTCATCCGGGTCCGGATTGAGCCAGGCGTCCAGGTGCTCCCGGCGGATCGGAACCACGCCGCGGTCATGCCCGGCGGCGGCGACATCGGGTGGCGGGGCATCGGTGATAGTGGCAAATGACAGCAGCCGGCCTTCCGGTCCTTCCCACTCTGCCCACAGGCAGGCCAGCAGCAGGTCGCGTGGCGGATCGGGGCGGAATTCCAGCACTACGTCCTGTTCCTTCTCGTCGGCGCCCAGCGTGCGTGCGTCGATGGCGTGGCGTGGCACGTGCTCATAGAACGCCGGCACGACCACGACCCCATGGCGCAGCCCGAATGCGCCGCGCCAGTAGCCTTCCAGGCTGTCGCGCCGGGCATTGTAGGTGCCGGGGTAGAGCACGTCGTTGCGTGCTGGCGAGTCCGGCAGCCGGCACTGGTAGCGCATCGGCTTGATCACCCGCTGGCCGTTGTCGCTGACCATGACCGGTGCGTAGGTGCCTGGGAAAATGCGGTTGTCGCGCGGCAGCAGCTGCACCCGATGCAGGTCTTCCAGCCGGGCCTGCGCGCGCTCGATGCGGTTGCCGGCCACGCGCAGATCGTTGCGTGCCTTCTGGGTGGGGCGGCTCGCCAGCGTGGCGTGGGCGATATCGCGTCGTTCGCGCTGCCGGGCCAGCTCGGCCTCCAGTGCCTGCTGCTCCTGCGCATGCCATTGCTGGATCTTTGCCAGGATGTCGCGGCCCTGTTCCGTACGCGCGCCGGCAAAGCCGTCGTCCATGGCTTTTGGGGTTTTCGGGCGCTTCTTGCCGGGATCGTGCGCGTACAGCTCGGCGAATTCCTCCAGCGAGAGAAGGGCGCCGAACTCGCGCACCAGCTTGGCGTAGTCGGCGCGGATCAGGGCGGAATAGCACATGCGAACTCTGCCGGTGTGGGTCGCAGCGGCTGCGACGTGGATGCGGCAGGATAGCCCGACCCATCAGGAGATGCCGCATGAATGAATCCGCCACCTGCCAGTTCCGCGAAGCCGTGCCCACGGTCGAGGACTATTGCCGGCTGCGTGTACTGGCAGGCCTCAGTGCCAAGCATCAGGAAGCCGCTGCGCGCGCACTGCCCAATACCCTGTTCGGCGTGTGTGCCTACCAGGGCAATGAGCTGGTTGCGATGGGGCGCATCGTCGGCGATGGTGGCTGCCACCTGCAGGTCTGCGACATCGCCGTGCTGCCGCGCCTGCAGGGGCAGGGCCTGGGCAAGGAGGTGATGCGGCGGCTGGACGACTGGATGCGGGCCAGCCTGCCGCCGTCGGCGTACGTCAGCCTGCTTGCCGATGGTGAAGCGCACCGGTTGTACGCACAGTTCGGCTTCGCGCCCACCGCGCCGGCGTCGATCGGGATGTATCGGCGGTTCTGAAATGAGTGCCTGGATTCCAGGCAAAGAAAAACCCCGGCCGAAGCCGGGGTTCTCAAGAATTGGCGTCCCCACGGGGATTCGAACCCCGGTCGCCACCGTGAAAGGGTGATGTCCTAGGCCTCTAGACGATGGGGACGCACGAAAAACTTCAAGTTGTAGAACCTTCGACGGCCTAATGTCGAAGTGGTGGAGCCAAGCGGGATCGAACCGCTGACCTCCTGCATGCCATGCAGGCGCTCTCCCAGCTGAGCTATGGCC
>NZ_JAPTFX010000076.1:0-21082 GCF_030985895.1 Stenotrophomonas sp. Sm6012
TGCCGGGCCGCAGGCCCGGCCGGGAACTCCCTCAGTTACGCTGGAACATCGCCTGCACATCCCTGCGGAACGCCGCCTGGCTGTCCGCCCGGCTGTAGAACATGTGCCCGCCCGGATAGCTGCGCACCTGCACGCGATCCGGGTTGCTGCCCATCGCCGGCATCTGGTCCACCGTCAGGATCGACCCCATGAACGGGCACGACAGGTCGTTCCAGCCATGCACGATCAGCACCTGCAGATGCGGATCGATCGCCACCGCCTGGCGCAGCTGGGTCACCGCACCCTGGCGCAGCTCGCCATTGCGGTCCCACAGCCGGTTCACGTCGTAGTTCAGTGCCTGGTAGCGCGCATCCACCTTCCAGCCGACCACGCGGGTCACGAAGTCGACCATCGCCGTGGTGGTTGGCGCGATGATGCTGTCCAGCAGCGGATCATTGGCGCGCTGCTCCGGATCGTTCGGGAACGGATCGAATGCGGTCACGTTGGAATCGTAGCGACTGCCCAGCGTGCCCTTGTCGCGGAACACTTCGCGCAGGTAGGCCTGGGTCTCCAGGCGGCCGCCCGCGCGGCGCACGAACTGCGGGTCCAGCCCGGTCAGCTCGGTCACCCGGCGCAGCATCGCTTCGGTCGCCTGCGGATCGCTGCGGCCCTTCATCAATGCGGTCGCGTAGTCGCCACGCGTGTACTCGACCACTTCGCGCATCGCTGCATCGGTCAGCCTGCCCTGGCGTTCCAGGTGGGCTGCGGCAATCGACGGCAGCGTCTGCATCCAGGCCATCGGCGAGACATCGGCGTTGTCTTCCAGGGTCGGGCTCAGGTAGGGCGAGACCAGCACCAGGCCGTTCATCGCCACGCCCAGCCGGGTCTGCAGGAAGTGGGTGATGCGCGGGCCGCGATAACCGCCATAGCTCTCGCCGGTCAGGTACTTGCGCGAGGCCATGCGCTGGTTGCGCAGCAGCCAGTCGTAGATCGAGCGCGACAGGTACTCGATGTCGGCGCCGGGGTTGTACAGCTGCTTTTTCGCTTCGTCATCGCCGATGCGCGCGCGGCTGAAGCCGGTGCCGACCGGATCGATGAACACCAGGTCGGTGAAGTCCAGCCAGGTACCCGGGTTGTCATGCAGGGTGGCCGGCGCCGAGGCGCTGTCGCCTTCCGAACCGAAGGTCACAACCTTGGGTCCGATCGCGCCCATATTGAGGTAGACCGACGACGCACCGGGGCCGCCATTGAGCGCGAAGGTCACCGGCCGGTCCTTGCCCGGCATCGTGTAGGCGGTGAACACCACGTCGGCGATCACCTTGCCCTTGGCATCGCGCACCGGCAGGGTGCCGACGGTGGCGGTGTAGTCCAGGGTGCGGCTGGCCAGGCGCATGCTCTGGCGCGCCGACGCATCGGCCGGCAGCGCGGGCGCTTCGGTCTTGTCGTCTTTCGGGTCGGACTTGGCCTCGGCGTCGGGCGCGGCCAGCACGCTGGCAGGGGCGATGAGCAGGCCGACGCAGAGCGCGGCGATATGCAGCAGGGACTTCATGGCACCGTTTCGGCAGCGGAAGGGGGTTCCGATGCTAGGCCGGGGGAGGGCCGCGCCGTATGTGTCCAAAGGCATGGCCGCAGGCTGCAGCTCCCAGCGGCCAGATTGGGTCAAGCGGGCAGGGCGGCAGCCGCGTCGTCATCGGCCAGCAGGCCATAGACGGCCGAGTCGGCCAGTTTCCCCTGGATGCGCCAGCGCTGCCGCAGCACGCCCTCGCGGTGGAAGCCCAGCCGTTCCAGCACGTGTGCCGAGGGCGCATTGCGCGGGTCTATCTCGGCTTCGACCCGATGCAGGCGCAGCGTGCGGAACAGATAGGCCAGCACCTGCTGCAGCGCCTCGTGCATGTAGCCCTGGCCCTGCTGGTCGGGCGCCAGCAGGTAGCCGATCTCGGCGCGCGCGGCGTCTCGGTCCACGGCGAACACCACGCAGATGCCGAGCAGCGGGCCGTCCATGGATTCGCGCACGGCCAGTTTCAGCTGGGTGCCGATGGCATGGGCGGCAAGATCGTCATCGATCTGTTCGCGCGCCTCGGCCGGTCGCGTCCAGGCCGGGTGGTTCCACCAGCGCATCACGTCCGGGTCCGACTGAAGTACGAACAACGCGGCAGCGTCGTCGCGGCGGATCGGGCTCAGCACCAGCCGCGCGCTGTGCAGCGGCAGGCCGGGGAACAGCAGCGAGTGGCTGGCCAATACGGTGGTCCACGCGGATGGACGCGCATTATGGCGCTGCCGGGTTTGCCGATGGGGGCGGATGGCACCGGAGCGGAGGGACCGGTAGTGCCGGCCAGCGGCCGGCACTACCAGAGGATGGCGTCAGACTTCCAGCGAAGCCAGGTCGCCCTTGGTTTCCAGCCAGCCCTTGCGGTCAGACGCGCGCTTCTTGGCCAGCAGCATGTCCATCAGCGAACTCGTCTGCTCGCGATCGTCCACGGTCAGCTGCACCAGGCGGCGCGTATCCGGGTGGATGGTGGATTCACGCAGCTGCGGCGGATTCATCTCGCCCAGGCCCTTGAAGCGGGTCACGTTGATGGCGCCCTTGATCTTCTCGCGTTCGATCTTGTCCAGCATCGAGCGCTTTTCTTCCTCATCCAGGGCGTAGAACACCTGCTTGCCCACGTCGATGCGGAACAGCGGCGGCATCGCCACGAACACGTGGCCCGCGTCGACCAGCGCCGGGAAGTGCTTCAGGAACAGCGCAGTGAGCAGCGTGGCGATGTGCAGGCCGTCGGAGTCCGCGTCGGCCAGGATGATGACCTTGCCGTAACGCAGGCCGCTGATGTCATCCTTGCCCGGGTCGCAACCGATGGCGATGGCCAGGTTGTGCACTTCTTCCGAGGCCAGCACGCTGTTGGAGGAAACCTCCCAGGTATTCAGGATCTTGCCGCGCAACGGCATGATCGCCTGGAAGTCCTTGTCGCGGGCCTGCTTGGCACTGCCGCCTGCCGAGTCACCTTCCACCAGGAACAGCTCGGTGCGCGACAGGTCCTGGCTGATGCAGTCGGCCAGCTTGCCGGGCAGCGCGGGGCCCTGGGTGACCTTCTTGCGGACGACCAGCTTTTCGGTCTTCAGGCGCGCGCTGGCGCGTTCGATGGCGATCTGCGCGATCTTCTCGCCCAGCTCCACGTTCTGGTTCAGCAGCAGGCTGAAGGCATCGTGGGCCGCGCCCTCGACGAAGCCGGCGGCCTGGCGCGAGGACAGGCGTTCCTTGGTCTGTCCGCTGAACTGCGGGTCGGTCATCTTCAGCGACAGCACGAACGACACGCGGTCCCACACGTCTTCCGGGGCCAGCTTGACGCCGCGCGGCAGCAGGTTGCGGAAGTCGCAGAACTCGCGCAGCGCCTCGGTCAGGCCGGTGCGCAGGCCGTTGACGTGGGTGCCGTGCTGCGCGGTGGGAATCAGGTTGACGTAGCTTTCCTGTACCAGTTCACCTTCCGGCAGCCAGGCCACGGCCCAGTCCACCACCTCGGTGTCCTTCTTCAGGTTGCCGACGAACAGGTCGGCCGGCAGTGATTCGCGCTCGCCCAGTTCCAGCTTCAGGTAATCGCGCAGGCCGTCTTCGTAGTACCAGGTATCGACTTCACCGGTGGCTTCGTCGGTCAGCTTGACAGTCAGGCCCGGGCACAGCACCGCCTTGGCGCGCAGCAGGTGCTTCAGGGCGCGCACGGCGAACTTGGGCGTATCGAAGTACTTCGGGTCCGGCCAGAAGCGCACGCGGGTACCGGTGTTCTTCTTGCCGACGCTGCCGACCACTTCCAGCGGGGTGGCGCGGTCGCCGTTGCGGAAGGTGATGCGGTGTTCGGCGCCTTCGCGCTTGATGTGCACTTCCACCAGGGTCGACAGCGCGTTGACCACGCTGACGCCGACGCCGTGCAGGCCGCCGGAGAAGGTGTAGTTGTTGTTGCTGAACTTGCCGCCCGCATGCAGGCGGGTCAGGATCAGTTCGACGCCCGGAATCTTCTCTTCCGGGTGGATGTCCACCGGCATGCCGCGGCCGTCATCACTGACCTCCACGCTGCCGTCCTTGTACAGGGTGATCTCGATCGAACGGGCGTGGCCGGCGAGGGCCTCGTCCACCGAGTTGTCGATCACTTCCTGCGCCAGGTGGTTCGGGCGCGCGGTGTCGGTATACATGCCAGGACGGCGCTTGACCGGGTCAAGGCCGGACAGGACTTCAATATCGGCGGCGTTATAGCGTGCGTTCATCTATCTTCAAAGCGCGGAGCGACGCGCAAGTGTGCGGTGTGGACGGGGAATTTGCACGCCTGCGGTTCAGCCTCGGCGCCGGGGAGGGGGTAAAATGGCAGCCGCTGGAATCTGAACGCCGGCGACCCCGGTTGGGTCGAAACGTCCAAGCCATACCGCGAGGAGGACCTCATGAAGAAGTTGCTGACCATTGCGATCCTGGCCGCTGCCGCCGTTGCAGTGCCGCTGGTGGTGGCACAGAACGCCGGCCAGCCGGCCCCGCAGCAGGGTGACCAGGCCGACAAGGCGCAGGCCGAGGCGGATGCCAAGGCCAAGCGCCGCGCGCAGGCCACTGCCGAAATGAAGGCGCAGGGCCAGCCGGCCCCGCAGCAGGAAGAGGAAGAAGAGGCACGGAAGAAGAAGTAATCCTTCCACCCTCCGAAGCCCTTGCCGCAAGGGATTCGCTCCCCGACGCCCCGCTCAGCGGGGCGTTTCTTTTGGGTGTTGGCCGCAACTGCCCCTTGGGTTGGCGGCCATCAATCTGTAAACTACGGCTTTCCGGGAGTAAGTGCGTGTCCACCCTTTGCGAATGGGCTGGCGCGACCATGCGTGGTCGCCAGCAATGCGGGTCGCAGGTGACGGTCGATAGGGCCGGCACGGCCGCCCCGACCTCGCACGGTGGTCCCCGTCCGGCGCCTGCCGCCGCACGGTTGCGCACCTCCCTCGCTGCCCCGGCGAACCGGAAAACCCCCTTCAGGCTCCATGCCCGCCCCCAGGGCGCGCGTGGTGCTGCCGTTTTCCATTTCCAGACAGGATGCTTGCAGCCATGACTCCCTTGATTTTCGTAACCGGCGGCGTGGTGTCCTCGCTCGGCAAAGGCATTGCCGCGGCGTCACTGGCCGCCATTCTCGAAGCCCGTGGCCTGAAGGTCACGATGATGAAGCTCGACCCGTACATCAACGTCGACCCAGGCACCATGAGTCCGTTCCAGCACGGTGAGGTGTACGTCACCGACGACGGCGCCGAGACCGACCTCGACCTGGGCCACTACGAGCGCTTCGTGCGCACCCGCCTGAGCCGCAAGAACTCGGTCACCACCGGCCGCATCTACGAGAACGTGATCCGCAAGGAGCGCCGCGGCGACTATCTGGGCGCGACCGTGCAGGTCATTCCGCACATCACCGACGAGATCCGCCGCTGCATCGACGAAGCCACCGAAGGCTACGACGTGGCCCTGGTCGAGATCGGTGGCACCGTGGGCGACATCGAATCGCTGCCGTTCCTGGAGGCGATCCGCCAGGTACGCACCGAGCGCGGCCCGGAAAAGGCGCTGTTCATGCACCTCACCCTGGTGCCGTACATCGGCGCCGCCGGCGAGCTGAAGACCAAGCCGACCCAGCACTCGGTCAAGGAGCTGCGCTCGATCGGCATCCAGCCGGACGTGCTGCTGTGCCGTTCCGAGCAGGCCGTGCCGGATTCGGAGCGCCGCAAGATCGCGCAGTTCACCAACGTTTCCGAACGCGCCGTCATCAGCGTGCCGGACGTGGACGTGCTGTACCGCATTCCGTCCGGCCTGCACGCGCAGGGCCTGGACGAGATCGTGGTCAACCAGCTGAAGCTGGCCGACAAGGCCGGTCCGGTCGACCTGTCGATGTGGGAGGACGCGGTCGACGCGACCCTGCACCCGCTGGACGAAGTGACCATTGCCGTGGTCGGCAAGTACGTCGACCACCAGGATGCCTACAAGTCGGTGGGCGAGGCGCTCAAGCACGGTGGCCTGCGCCAGCGCACCAAGGTCAACCTGAAGTGGCTGGAAGCCCAGGACCTGGAAGGCACCGACATGGCCGCGCTGGCCGACGTCGACGGCATCCTGGTGCCGGGTGGCTTCGGCGACCGTGGTTTTGAAGGCAAGGTGCTGACCTCGAAGTTCGCCCGCGAGCAGCACGTACCGTACTTCGGCATCTGCTACGGCATGCAGGCGGCGGTCGTGGATTACGCCCGCAACGTGGTCGGCCTGGAAGGCGCCAACAGCACCGAGAACGATCGCCAGTCGCCGAACCCGGTGATCGGCCTGATCACCGAATGGCGCACCGCTACCGGCGACGTCGAGAAGCGTGACGACAAGAGCGACCTGGGCGGCACCATGCGCCTGGGCCTGCAGGAACAGCGCCTGAAGCCGGGCACGCTGGCCCGTGAGCTGTACGGCAAGGATGTAGTCGCCGAGCGCCATCGCCACCGTTACGAGTTCAACAACCGCTATCGCACCCAGCTGGAGGATGCGGGCCTGGTGATCGCCGGCAAGTCGATGGACGACACCCTGGTGGAAGTGGTCGAGCTGGCGCGCGATGCGCACCCGTGGTTCCTGGCCTGCCAGGCGCATCCGGAATTCCTGTCCACGCCGCGTGACGGCCACCCGCTGTTCATCGGTTTCATCCGTGCCGCGCGTGAGCGCAAGGCGGGCGGCAAGCTGCTTTCCGAAGTGCGCGCCTGACTTGTGAATGGGGGCTTCGGCCCCCATCCTGCATGCTTCAACCCCCAGCGCACCGGCATGGCCGGTGCTGCGGACAACAAGGAAACGCCATGAAACTGTGTGGATTCGAGGTCGGGCTGGACCAGCCCCTGTTCCTGATCGCCGGCCCCTGCGTGATCGAGTCGATGCAGCTGCAGCTCGATACCGCCGGCAAGTTGAAGGAGATCACCGACCGCCTCGGCGTCAACTTCATCTTCAAGTCCAGCTTCGACAAGGCCAACCGCACTTCGGGCACTGCCTTCCGCGGCCCGGGCATGGAAGAAGGCCTGAAGGTGCTGGCCGAAGTGAAGAAGCAGATCGGCGTACCGGTGCTGACCGACGTCCACGAGTACACCCCGATGGACGAAGTGGCCTCGGTGGTGGACGTGCTGCAGACCCCGGCATTCCTGGTCCGCCAGACCGACTTCATCCGCAAGGTGTGCTCGGCCGGCAAGCCGGTCAACATCAAGAAGGGCCAGTTCCTGGCGCCGTGGGACATGAAGCCGGTCGTGGAGAAGGCCAAGGCTACCGGCAACGAGCAGATCATGGTCTGCGAGCGCGGTGCCAGCTTCGGCTACAACAACCTGGTCAGCGACATGCGTTCGCTGGCGGTGATGCGCGATACCGGTTGCCCGGTGGTGTTCGATGCCACCCATTCGGTGCAGCTGCCGGGCGGGCAGGGCACCAGTTCGGGCGGCCAGCGCGAGCACGTGCCGGTACTGGCCCGTGCCGCAGTGGCGGTGGGTATCTCCGGCCTGTTCGCCGAAACCCATCCGGATCCGTCCAAGGCTCTGTCCGATGGCCCCAATGCGTGGCCGCTGGATCAGATGGAAGCCCTGCTCGAGACCCTGATGGAGCTCGATGCGGTGACCAAGAAGCACGGCTTCTCGCGCTTCGCGTGAGTCGCGACCCGTGGGTGGCGCTGGACGCCCAGCGTCACCGTCGGCACTGGAAGCAATGGCCGTGGGGCTTGATCGCACTCGGCCTGGCGGTGCTGTTCACGGTGGGCATGTTCGGCCTGGTGCTGATCGGCGCCGCGTCGGTGCGGCCGCCCGGTGATGGCGGCAGCGCGATCAATCTGCGCGCATATTTCATGGCATTGATGGTGGCAGAGCTGCTGGCTGCCGTGGGCTGCGCCGTGTCCGCCGTACTGGCCTGGCGGCTGAATCGCGGCAAGGTGGCGGCGGGCCTGGCGATCATCCTGCTGTCGCTGTGGCTGGGCGCCCTGTTCTACGGTCTTCTTTGATGAATACGAGCGCGTCGGCGCGCGGTTGGCCCTGGGGCCTGATCGCGCTGGGGCTGTCGGTGCTTGCGTGGGCGTCCCTCCTGCTGGGCGTACTGGCCTTTGCGGCCAGCTTCGGCTCGCCGGGTGACGGCAACCACGGCATGCGGGCCATGCAGTACTGGATTCTGGCCGCTCTGGTCATGCTCGGCCTGTCGTTCGTCGGCAGTCTGGTGGCGATGGTGCTGGCCTGGCGACGGCAGCGTGGACCCATCTGGGCAGCCATTGCCGGTGCGCTGCTGGTGATGCTGCTGTCGCTGGTCCTGATCGTGATCGGGTCCAGCTGGGGCTGACGCCGATCAGGCCATTTGGCAAGTGGCGGGCAGCCGGGGATAATCACGCGGCATTCGTTTTGTCGCCCCCTCTCCATACAGGTAACCGGCCCGACCATGAGTACGATCCGCAGCATCCACGCCCGTGAAATCCTCGACAGCCGTGGCAATCCCACGCTGGAAGCCGAAGTCATCCTGGAGGACGGTTCGTTCGGTCGTGCCGCGGTTCCCTCCGGCGCCTCGACCGGCACCAAGGAAGCGGTCGAGCTGCGTGACGGCGACAAGACCCGTTACCTGGGCAAGGGCGTGCGCAAGGCCGTCGACATCGTCAACGGTGCCATTGCCAACGCGCTGAAGGGTTTTGAAGCCACCGACCAGGCTGGCCTTGACCGTCGCCTGATCGACCTCGACGGCACCGAGAACAAGGGCCGCCTGGGTGCCAACGCGCTGCTGGGTGTTTCGATGGCGGCCGCGCACGCTGCTGCCGCATCGAGCAAGCAGGCGCTGTGGCAGTACCTCGCCGCCAAGACCGGCGTGACCCCGTCGCTGCCGGTGCCGATGATGAACATCATCAACGGCGGCGCGCATGCCGACAACAACGTCGACTTCCAGGAGTTCATGGTGCTGCCGGTGGGCTTCACCTCGTTCTCCGAAGCGCTGCGTGCCGGTACCGAGATCTTCCATTCGCTGAAGTCGGTGCTGAAGGGCCATGGCCTGAGCACGGCGGTCGGCGACGAAGGCGGCTTCGCACCGGACTTCCGCAGCAACGTCGAAGCGCTGGACACCATCCTCGAGGCGATCGGCAAGGCCGGCTACACCGCCGGTGAAGACGTGCTGCTGGGCCTGGACGTGGCCTCCAGCGAATTCTTCGAGAACGGCAAGTACAACCTGGTCGGCGAGAACAAGCGCCTGACCTCCGAGCAGTTCGTCGACTTCCTCGCCGACTGGGCCGCGCAGTACCCGATCATCACCATTGAAGACGGCCTGGCCGAGAACGACTGGGCCGGCTGGAAGCAGCTGACCGATCGCATCGGCAAGAAGGTGCAGCTGGTCGGTGACGACCTGTTCGTGACCAACCCGAAGATCTTCCAGGAAGGCATCGACTCGGGCACCGCCAACGCGATCCTGATCAAGGTCAACCAGATCGGCACCCTCAGCGAAACCCTGGAAGCGATCGCCATGGCCGACCGTGCCGGCTATGCCGCCGTGGTCTCGCACCGTTCGGGCGAAACCGAAGACACCACCATCGCCGACATCTCGGTTGCCACCACCGCAACCCAGATCAAGACCGGCTCGCTGTGCCGCAGCGATCGCGTGGCCAAGTACAACCAGCTGCTGCGCATCGAGGAAGCCCTTGGTGCCGGCGCGCGTTACGCCGGTCGTGACGCGTTCGTTTCGCTGAAGCGCTGAGCCGATGCGCGACTGGCGCTGGATGCTGCTGGTGCTGGCCCTGCTGCTGGGCTGGCTGCAGTACCGCTTCTGGTTCGGTCCGGGCAATTCGGGTGAAGTGATGATGCTCGAAGCGCAGGTCGCCAACCAGGAGCGGGACAATGAGGGCCTGCAGCAGCGCAACGATGCGCTTGCTGCCGAAGTGAAGGACCTCAAGGAAGGCCAGTCCGCCATCGAGGAACGCGCGCGCAGCGAGCTGGGCATGATCAAGCCCGGCGAGAAGTTCTACCGCGTGGTCGAAGATGCGCCGGTTGCACCGGCGCAGTCGGCGGCAGGCGCCAATGCCCAGGCCGCCGAACATCCGGCGGACGTGCCGTGAGCGCGGCGATCTGGGTGGTGGTTCCGGCCGCCGGCCGAGGCACCCGCTTTGGCGCGCCGCTGCCCAAGCAGTACCTGCAGGCCGGCGGGCAGATCCTGCTCGCCCACACCCTGGACGCGCTGCTGGCGCATCCGGCCGTGGCCGGAGCGATGGTGGTGGTCGGGCAGGACGACGCCGACTGGCCGGGCTGGACCGAGTGGGCGGGCAAGCCGGTGCTGACCTGCATCGGCGGCGCGACCCGCGCCGCTTCGGTACTGGCCGGCTTGCAGGCGCTGCCGGAGTCGGTGCGCGCCGATGAGTTCGTGCTGGTCCACGACGCCGCGCGGCCGAACCTGTCGCTGGCCGATCTCGGTCGCCTGCTTGAGGTGGGCCGTGCCGATCCGGTCGGCGCGATCCTGGCCGCGCCGGTGCGCGATACGCTCAAGCGTGCGGGCGACGATGGTGGCATCGATGGCACCGAGCCGCGCGAACGGCTGTGGCGTGCGTTGACCCCGCAGCTGTTCCGTCGCCACCAGCTCAGCCGTGCGCTGTCCGAGGCTGCGGCCGCCGGTGTCGAGGTCACCGACGAGGCCATGGCCATGGAGCGCCAGGGCCAGCGCCCGCTGCTGGTGGAAGGCAGCGAGGACAACTTCAAGGTCACCACCCCGGCCGATCTGGACCGGTTCGAATTCGTACTTTCCCGCCGCGCCGGCTGATTGCCCGCGCGGCCCTGCAGCAAGGGTTGTATCCATGAGCACCGCACCGTTCCCGCCCGTCCGCATCGGCCAGGGCTACGACGTCCATGCCTTCGGCGAGGGCGATCACATCATGCTTGGCGGCGTGAACGTGCCACACAGCTGCGGCGTGCTCGCGCACAGCGATGGCGACGTGATCCTGCATGCCCTGTGCGATGCCATGCTCGGTGCGCTGGCACTGGGTGACATCGGCCAGCACTTCCCGCCGAGTGATGACCGCTGGAAGGGCGCCGACAGCAGTGAGTTCGTGCGCCACTGCGACAGCCTGCTGCGCGAGCGCGGCTGGCGCGTCGGCAACACTGACATCACCGTGATCTGCGAGCGACCCAAGGTCGGCCCGCATGCGCTGGCGATGCGCGAGCGCATCGGCGGGCTGCTGCAACTGCCGCTGGATGCGGTCAGCGTCAAGGCCACCACCTCGGAAAAGCTTGGCTTCACCGGCCGCGGTGAAGGCATCGCCGCACAGGCGGTGGTGCTGCTGGTGGCGGCATGATTCCGGTACCGCTGGCGTTTGGCGCGCCGCTGCTCACTGCACGCATCCGCAGCATCCCTGAAGATTTCCAGGTCGACGAACTGCCGGCCTTCGAGGCCACCGGCGAAGGCGAGCACCTTCTGCTGCACATCCGCAAGCGCGGTGCCAATACCGTGCACGTGGCCAAGCTGCTGGCGATGTGGGCCGGTTTGCCGGAAATGGCGGTCAGCTATGCCGGCATGAAGGACCGCCACGCGGTCACCACCCAGCGCTTCAGCGTGCACCTGCCCAAGCGCATCGCGCCGGATCTCGCCGCGCTGGCCAGTGATGAGATCGAAGTGCTCGACGCTACCTGGCACAACCGCAAGCTGCAGCGCGGCGCGCTGGCCGGCAATCGCTTCAAGCTGGTGCTGCGCGACGTGAAGGGGGATCGCGCAGCGATCAGCGAACGCCTGCAGCAGATTGCCGAGCGAGGCCTGCCGAACTGGTTCGGTGAGCAGCGCTTCGGCCGCGACGGCGGCAACGTGCCTGCGGCCCTGGCGATGTTCGGTGGCCGTCGCATGCGCAAGGACCAGCGTTCGCTGCTGTTGTCGGCTGCCCGTTCCGCACTGTTCAACCGCGTGCTGGCCGCGCGGGTGGAGCAGGGTAGCTGGGACCAGCCGCTGGACGGGGAAGTGTGGATGCTGGACGGCAGCCGCAGCGTGTTCGGCCCCGAGCCCTATACCGATGTGCTGGCCGAACGCCTGGCGCGCTTCGACATCCATCCCAGCGCACCGCTGTGGGGCGAGGGCGAGCTGCGCAGCACCGATGCTGCACGTGAGCTCGAACTGGGCGCGCTGGACGATGAGGAATCGAAAGCGCTGCGGGCCGGCCTGGAAGACGCACGCCTGAAACAGGAGCGCCGCGCGCTGCGCCTGCGACCGGCCTTGCTGCAGCATGAGTGGCTGGCCGATGACGTGCTGGAGCTGTCGTTCGCGTTGCCGCCGGGCTGCTACGCCACCGCGGTACTGCACGAACTCGGCCCGGTCGAAGACGCGAGCCACGGGGCGTAACCCGCCGGCGGCCAATGCGCGGATGCTGTGGGAGGCTCTGGCCATTGGCGGGCTTCGTATCGCGTGCATGGCGTGGATCCCGATGGATCCACGCCATGCCGGGTTCAGCAGGGCGCCTGCTGCAGCCAGCCGTTGCAGTTCCGGTAGGACGGCAGTGAACTCAGCGGCAGCGAGTAGGTGGCAGAAATCGTCCGGCCATCGTCGCGCAGGCATTCGGCCCTGAACTCGCACAGGTTTGCACCCACCGCCACCATGTATTGAAGGCTGCAACTGCGTGCGGCTGACGACTGCTGGAAGGCCTGCCTGCATTCCGCATCAGTTGCCTGCGGTGACAATCCGCCCAGCAACCCCTGCGGGCGTGCGCCAACAGGCAGCGCGACGACCAGGGCGAGCAGGGTGCTGCCGATCAAAACGGGGATCTTGTTCATCAGCCGAACTCCTTGAGGAATGTAGGTGTCCCGTAACCTCAGGTCAGAGGACACACGGATTGAACGGCATCCGTTCTCCAGCCGGCTATCAGAATGCTTGCAACCTGCTGCGCGAATCGCATGATTCCCGCGCGGCATCACAGTCTGCAAACGTGGTCTACGCCATTCCCGTCGTGCGTGCTCGCCTTCAGCGCCGCGCCAGCAACACCAGCACCGCGCCGGTACCGCCTTGCCCGGTCGGTGCCGAATGGAACGCCAGCACATCGTTGCGCAGGCGCAGATGGCGATCGACCAGGTTCTTCAGCACCGGCGCGCCGCCATCGGACTGCAGGCCCTTGCCGTGGATGATGCGCACGCAGCCATATTCGTGAGCATGCGCCTCCAGCAGGAACTGACGCAGCAGTGACTCGGCCTGCGCGGCGGTGGCGCCGTGAAGGTCCAGTTCGTCCTGCACCGAGTACTGTCCACGCTTCAGCCGCTGGAATAGGCGCGGCGGCAGGTTGTCGCGCCGATAGCTGGCCACGTCGCCGGCTTCCAGTGGCGAGCTGTCGCGCAGCAGCCGGGCGAACTCGCCAGCCGCTTCGGCCTCGTCGCGTTCGGCCATGCGCGCGCGCGGCTTGGGCCGCGGCGCGGCCGGGGCCGGCTCGGCATCCTTGCGCAGCGGCGTCACTTCGCCGATGGCCGCACGGAACAGGGCGGCTGGATCTTCGTCTTCAGGGTGCGACATGCGCACAGGGTAAACCGCCGGCGCAGGTCTGCCTATGACGGTTCGATGTCGGCCCTGACTGCCGGCAGGGTAGGACCCGCGGCTCGCATGCGGCACAATAGACGATGCCCTTGCAGGGTCGACGGCTTCCGCAGGGGAGTACGGCGGTCCCGCCCACACTGCACGGTGACGGAATCGAATTCTTGGAAAATCAAGCGGTTAAATCGAAGATGCGAATCCTGGTCAGTAACGACGACGGCGTCGACGCCGCAGGCATCCGGATGCTGGCCTCGGTCCTGCGCGAGGCAGGCCACGAAGTCACGGTGGTCGCACCCGACCGCGACCGCTCCGGCGCCAGCAACTCGCTCACCCTGGACCTGCCGATCCGCCTCAAGCGCATCGACCATTACACCGTTTCGGTGGCCGGTACGCCCACCGACTGCGTGCATCTGGCGCTGACCGGCCTGCTGGAGTTCGAGCCCGACATTGTCGTGTCCGGCATCAACAACGCCGCCAACCTGGGCGATGACGTGATCTATTCCGGCACCGTCTCGGCGGCAATGGAAGGTCGCTTCCTCGGCCTGCCGGCAGTGGCGGTCTCGCTGGTCAGCCGCAACCACGATCCGAAGCACTTTGAGACCGCTGCGCGTGCCGCCGTGGAAATCGTCGCCCGGCTCAAGGCCGATCCGCTGCCGGCCGACACCATCCTCAACGTCAATGTGCCGGACCTGCCGTGGAACGAGGTCAAGGGTTTTGAAGTCACCCGGCTCGGCAACCGCCATCGCGCCGAAGGCTGCATCGCGCAGAAGGACCCGCGCGGCAACGAGGTGTACTGGATCGGCCCGGCTGGTCGTGAGCAGGACTCCGGCCCCGGCACAGATTTCCACGCGGTGCGCACCGGGCATATCTCGATCACCCCGATCCAGGTCGACCTGACCCGCTACCAGGCGCTGGAGAAGGTGGCCAGCTGGGTCGGCGGCCTCAGCGCCGCGCTGGACCGGCCGGCATGAGTCCACGCCTGCGATTGCAGCCGGAAGCTGTCGGCATCGGCATGACCTCGCAGCGCGTGCGTGATCGCCTGGTCGATCGCCTGCGCGAGGCCGGCATCGTCGACGAGCCCACCTTGAATGCGATCCGGGTGGTGCCGCGCCATCTGTTCATCGACGAGGCGCTGGCCTCGCGCGCCTACGAAGACACCGCGCTGCCCATCGGCCACGGGCAGACGATTTCACAGCCGTGGGTCGTGGCGCGGATGACCGAGGCGGTGCTGCAGGGTGCGCCGAAGCGGGTGCTGGAGGTCGGTACGGGTTCCGGCTACCAGGCGGCCATCCTCGGCGCGCTGGGCCTGGAGGTCTACACCGTGGAGCGCATCGGAGACCTGCTGCGGCAGGCGCGCAAGCGCTTCCGTGCGCTGGGCATGAACATCCGCACCAAGCATGACGACGGCCGCGTCGGCTGGGCCGAGCACGGCCCGTTCGATGCCATCGTGGTCACTGCTGCGGCGCCGGCATTGGTTGACGCACTGGTCGAACAGCTGGCCGAGGGCGGCCGGTTGGTGGCGCCGGTCGGCGGCCCCGGAGCGCAGTCGCTGGTACAGCTGGACCGCAAGGCCGACGGCAGCATCGAACAACGCGTGCTGGCGCCGGTCACCTTCGTGCCGCTGCTGTCTGGCATGCTCGACTAATCCACGGAGCAGGGTTGCATGAAGATTTTCGGGCCGCTGTACGAGCGGGCGATGAAGTGGGCGGCGCACGAACGCGCGCCGACCTACCTGACGGTGTTGAGTTTCTTCGAAGCGATCATCTTCCCGGTGATGCCGGAGGTGATGCTGGCGCCGATGTGCGTGGCCCAGCCCAAGCGCGGCTGGTGGTTCGCCACGCTCAGCCTGGCCGGGTCGATGGTCGGCGCCGTGGTCGGCTACGCGCTGGGTCACTTCGCCTTCGAGGCGATCAAGCCGCTGTTCGAGGCGCTGGGCATGCTGCCGGCGATCGAGCAGGGCATCACCACCGTGCAGGCAAAGATGGCCGAATCGCCGTGGGCGGTGTTCACCTTCCTGGTGCTGGGCGGCTTCATGCCGATCCCGATGAAGGTCTTCACGTGGGCATCGGGTATCGTCGGCGTACCGATGCCGCAGTACCTGCTGAGCATGCTGATCGGTCGTGGCAAGCGCGTGTACGTGCTGGCCGCGGTCATCCGGATCGGTGGCGCGCGTGCCGAAGCGGCGCTGCGCCGCTGGATTGAACCGCTGGGCTGGATCGCCACCGCGTTGGTGGTGGTGCTGATCGCCTGGCTTGTATGGAGGTCGAAGTTCGCATGAGTCCTGATCGTCTGAGCAAGGGAGTGCGCATCGGCGCGCTGGCGTTGCTGGTTTCCACCCTGGCCGCCTGTGGCACCGCGACTGTGGTCCGCCCCGGTGGCGGCGGCAGCAGCGGGGGCGTGACCACGCCAAAGACCTCGGTGCCCAAGCCGGGGCAGACCGTGGTCGTGCGCAAGGGTGACACCATCTATGCGCTGGCCCGCATCCACGACATCACTCCGGCCGATCTGATCGCCTGGAACAGCCTGGACAACCCCTCGACGATCCATCCGGGGCAGGTGATCCGCCTGTATCCGGCCGGTGCCAGCGGCGGCCGCGCGCCGACCACGGTGGTCACCGCCCCGCGTTCCGGTGGCAGCACTGCCGGCAGCACCGCGCCGACCACCGCACCGGCGGGTCCGGTGAAGAGCAACATCGCCTGGCGCTGGCCGGCCGATGGCGCGATAGTTGGCCGCTACGTGGCCGGCGACGCGACCAAGCAGGGCGTGGACATCGCCGGCACCAGCGGCCAGCCGGTGAAGGCCACGGCCAATGGCGTGGTGGTGTATTCCGGCGCCGGCCTGGTCGGCTACGGCGAGCTGATCATCATCAAGCACAGCGACCAGTGGCTGTCGGCCTATGGCCACAACCGCAAGCGCCTGGTGAATGAAGGCCAGAGCGTGAAGGCGGGGGAGCAGATCGCCGAGATGGGCCGCACCGGTGCGAACCGCGACATGGTTCACTTCGAGATCCGCTACAACGGCAAGCCGGTCGACCCGCAGCAGTACCTGCCGGCACGCTGACGCCGTTGGATCAGGTAGCGGCCGGGCCATGCCCGGCCCTCCTGACCTGTTGCGTCGAGCCATGCTCGACTCGGGTAGCGCAGAGATGCGGTCGCTTGCGATTTTGTGTGTCGCAGGCTCACCTTTGCTGCGGATGGAATACCCGGCATTCTTGAGTGGTCCCATCCGCCCCGGTGCCGCATGTTCCGCTTTGCTTCCGCTCTCGCGCTGCTCATCGTCGCGCCGCTGGCCGCAGCCGCCAGCGATCCGCGTGACGTGGTCACCCGTCTCTATGACGCCATCCAGGCGCCGGCGTCGAACGAAACAGCCATTCCGCCAATGCTGGGCGATGCCCTGCGCGCGGCCATTGATGCCCAGCGCGCTTACGAACGGGCCTGCAGCGCGTTGGCCGCGCGCGACGAAAAGCCGCACATGCTCGACCAGAGCCCGTATCTGCTGGCACCGGATCGGCCGGAAACGATATCCGCAGGAATGCCCCGATCAAGCGGTGACGCCACCTGGATCCGCGTTGACATGGCCGTGGGCGACTATCACTGGACCGACCGGGTCCTGCTGCAGCGGCAGGACCGCGACTGGAAGGTCATGGATATCCGCTGGGGGCAGGGTGGCAAGCTGATTGGCCGGCTCAAGGCGTTCTCGGCCTTCCGCTGCACAGCTTCGGGCAGCTAGCGCCGGGGCGCACCCGGCGACTCGAACTCAGCCTTCCAGGATGAAGGCGGCGGCGACCTTGCGGCCTTCAGCGGCCAGGATGTTGAAAGTGCGTGCGGCGGCCGGATTGTTCATCACTTCCAGGCCAATGCCGCGCGACAGGCAGGCTGCCATCACCACGGCCGGCGGGAACACCTGGCGGTCGCCGGTGCCAAGCACGATCAGTGCCGGGTTCAGTGCCAGGATCGGCTCCAGGTCGGCCAGCTGCAGCTCGGCGGCCTGCTTCACCGGCCAGTGCTCGACCAGCTGCTCCGGGGTCAGGAAGAAGCTGCTGCCCAGCGCCTGGTCGTTGACCCGCGCCGAGCGGCCGTCGGCGGCGCGCAGGCTGTAGGCGTAATCAGGCGGTTCGTGGTTCAGCTGCATGGCAGTAGGGCGATCAGCCGCGCGGCAGCACGATCTGGCGCTGTTCCTTGCTCGGGCGGTACAGCACGGCAACGTGGCCGATGCGCTGCACCAGCGCGCTTTCGGTGGCTGCGACAATCTCGCCGATCATCACGTCACGGGCGTCGCGGTCCTCGGCAGCGACCTTCACCTTGACCAGCTCATGGCGCTCCAGCACTTCGTTCAGCTCAGCGATGAAGGCCGGGGTCACGCCCTTGCCGCCGGTCTGCAGCAGGGCCTTCAGGTCGTGGGCTTGGCCGCGCAGGAAACGGGTCTGGGAGGCGGTCAGGGCGATGGACATGCAGGAAAACACGGTTGAATGGGGCGATCAGGGTATCATGAGGACCCCATCAGCCCCTATTTTCAATGGCAACCCGCAGCAAAAGCAGCCAGCGCTGGCTCAAGGAACATTTCTCCGACCCCTTCGTGAAGAAGGCGCAGGCCGAAGGCATGCGCTCGCGCGCCGCCTACAAGCTCGAAGAGCTGCTCGAACGTGACCGCTTGCTGAAGCCGCACATGGTCGTGGTCGACCTGGGAGCGGCCCCGGGAGGCTGGTCTCAGCAGGTTCGGAGACAGATTGGCGACACTGGCCGCGTGCTGGCGCTGGACATCCTGGACATGCCGCCGCTGGCCGGCGTGGAGTTCCTTCATGGTGACTTCAGGGAAGAAGCCGTCCTATCTCAGTTTGAAGCCATGCTCGGGGATCAGCCGGTAGACCTTGTGCTGTCGGACATGGCCCCCAATAAGAGTGGTGTGGGCGCGGTCGACCAGCCGCGGATGATGCACCTGGCGGAGCTGGCCCTGGATTTTGCCGACAACCACCTGAAGACCGGTGGGGCATTCCTGATCAAGCTGTTCCAGGGCGAAGGCTTTGACGACTATGTGCGCGAAATGCGCCGCAGATACGACAAGGTCTCCATCCGCAAGCCGGAAGCCTCGCGCAAGCGCTCTCCCGAGGTGTATGCCTTGGGTCAGGGAAAACGCGCCCACATGAAGTAAGCTCGCAACGTACGCAAGTTCGACCCCAACGCAACGCCAGCACTAAGAGGAACACCGGAGCCAATGAGGATGAACGACTTGACCAAGAACCTCCTGCTATGGGTGGTCGTCGCCGTCGTGCTGATGGTGGTCTTCCAGAGCTTCTCGCCCAAGACATCCGGTGCCGGGGCGCAGGGTGCGTCGTACTCGCAGTTCCTGGACCAGGTGGACAGCGGCAACGTGCAGAAGGTCGCCTTCGGCGGCGACATGCGCGGCGGCACCAGCCAGCTGACCTACACCACCCGCGGTGGGCAGTCGTCCACCATCACCGCGCCGTTCGATCGTGACCTGATCAACGTGCTGCGCACCAAGAACGTGGAGATCGTGCAGGAAGAGCCGTCTAGCGGCATCTCCCTGGGCGCGATCCTGATGAATTTCCTGCCGGTCATACTGATCATCGGCTTCTGGTTGTTCATCATGCGCCAGATGCAGGGCGGTGGCGGCGGTGCCAAGGGCGCGATGTCCTTCGGCAAGTCGCGCGCCAAGCTGCAGGGCGAAGACCAGATCAAGGTCACCTTCGCCGACGTCGCCGGCTGCGACGAGGCCAAGGAAGAAGTGGGCGAGCTGGTCGACTTCCTGCGCGACCCGTCCAAGTTCACCAAGCTGGGCGGCAAGATTCCGCGCGGCGTGCTGATGGTGGGCCCGCCGGGTACCGGCAAGACGCTGCTGGCCAAGGCCATCGCCGGCGAAGCCAAGGTGCCGTTCTTCTCGATCTCCGGTTCGGACTTCGTGGAAATGTTCGTCGGCGTCGGCGCCAGCCGCGTGCGCGACATGTTCGAGCAGGCCAAGAAGCACGCCCCATGCATCATCTTCATCGACGAAATCGACGCCGTCGGTCGCCACCGTGGTGCCGGCCTGGGCGGCGGTCATGACGAGCGCGAGCAGACCCTGAACCAGCTGCTGGTCGAGATGGACGGCTTCGAGGGTGGCGAGGGTGTGATCGTGATCGCCGCGACCAACCGTCCGGACGTGCTGGACCCGGCGTTGCTGCGTCCGGGCCGTTTCGACCGCCAGGTCGTGGTGGGCCTGCCGGACGTGAAGGGCCGCGAGCACATCCTGAAGGTTCACATGCGCAAGCTGCCGCTGGCCGACGACGTCGAGCCGATGGTGATCGCGCGCGGTACCCCGGGCTTCTCCGGTGCCGATCTGGCCAACCTCTGCAACGAAGCGGCGCTGTTCGCAGCGCGTGGCAACGAGAAGGAAGTCCGCATGGACCACTTCGACCGTGCCCGCGACAAGATCCTGATGGGTGCCGAGCGCCGTTCGATGGCCATGAGCGAGGAGGAGAAAACCCTCACCGCCTACCACGAAGCGGGCCACGCCATCGTCGGCCGCCTGGTGCCCGAGCATGACCCGGTCTACAAGGTCACCATCATTCCGCGCGGTCGTGCGCTGGGTGTGACGATGTACCTGCCGGAAGGCGACAAGTACTCGATGAACCGCGTGGCGATCAAGTCGCAGCTGTGCTCGCTGTACGGTGGCCGCGTGGCCGAGGAACTGATCTTCGGTGCCGACAAGGTCACCACTGGCGCGTCCAACGATATCGAGCGCGCCACCAAGATGGCCCGCAACATGGTCACCAAGTGGGGCCTGTCCGACCAGCTCGGCCCGATCGCCTATGGCGAAGAGGACGACGAGGTGTTCCTGGGCCGCTCGGTCACCCAGCACAAGAGCGTGTCCAACGACACCGCGCGCCGCATCGACGAGGAAGTGCGCAACATCCTCGACGAGGCCTACGCACGCACCACCGAGCTGATGACCGCCAACCTGGACAAGCTGCACGCCATGTCGCAGCTGCTGCTGCAGTACGAGACCATCGACGCGCCGCAGATCGACGCCATCATGGAAGGCCGCGATCCGCCGCCGCCGGCCGGCTGGAACAAGTCGAACAAGGATGGTGGCAACGACAAGGGCGGCGACGCCCGTCCGCTGCCGCCGATCGCAGGCCCGGCCGAATCGCACTGACGGCCCGCTGCACGTGACACTAGACGAGGCCGGGGCAACCCGGCTTCGTCGTTTCCGGGCCATTGGCCCCTTCCGAAGCACCGAACTGACGCTGGAGCCCGCATGTCCGCCCCGAAGCCCGAACCGATTTCCCACACCGTCGAGATGGTCATCGCCACCGTGGTGGGCGTAGGGGTAGGCCTGGGTGCCGACAACCTGCTGCTGGGCTGCGTGGTGGGTATCGCGGTCGGCATCGTGCTGAGCATCGCCAAGACCCTGTACGTGGACCGCAAGCGCCGCCGCCGTTGAGGGGTATCGGCAGGGCTGCGCCCTGCACCTGTGGTAGTGCCGGCCGCTGGCCGGCAACCTCAGCGGCAACAGCAACAGCGGCATTCCGTGGGATGGCGGGACGGTGTGGGTTGGCAGGACACGCCGTAAACCCGTGCCTGGGGGCTCGATGGCGCCATCCATGGCGCCAAC
>NZ_JAPTFX010000077.1:0-21078 GCF_030985895.1 Stenotrophomonas sp. Sm6012
CCACAGCGCCGGCCTTTCTCGTTGCGGAAGGCAGGGCTGAACCCTTACTCGGCCGCCAGGTACTCCACCTTTGCGGTGAGCACACCCTCGCCCGCCGGACCGCCATCGGTCGAGTACACGAACAGGGGCTGATCTTCCAGCGCCACCACTGCCGGCAGATGGTCGGCCAGTGCGATGTAGCGGTACTCGACATCCATCGAAATGGTGTTCGAGTACGACTCCTGGTGGCCCCACTTCCTGTAGTAGCTGGATTCGATCGCGATCACGAACGACTCGCCATTGCCCTTGATGTCGTGGGCGGTGCCAACGCTGTCATGGATGCGGTACTGCACGCCAATGCCCGGGTGCGACGTGCTGAAGGTGGTGTAGCCGTCGATCTGGCCGACCGGGTGCTCCTGGGCCAGCAGATCGCCGCGCAGGGAGACCACCATCGGCTTGCAGTCAGCAAAGGCGACCAGGCTGTTGCCCGGCTTCTGCCAATCGGTCATCGGCTGGCCGACGCCCTTGAACTGGTACCCCTGGCTGATGCGCCACAGCGCGGTGTTGCCACCGGCCTCGCAGAGCTGCGGCGTGGTACCCGCCTGGGCGGCAGTGGCCGGCGCTGCGGCAGTGAGTGCGGAAAACGCGACGACAGCGGCCAGCGCGCACGACAACGGGGCGAACGTTCGGATCATGTAGTACTCCAATAGGTAGAGGGGCCGACCGGCCCCTGTGCGGGCGTCGGCAGACGGAAAGCAGTCTTTCCACCAGCGATGCTAGGAACGCGCCGGCCGCCCCGAAATAGGACAACGCCCAAATCTGTGCCGCGCCCACCGACGGGGGTTCCTGGCCACCGTTGCCTGCGGAGCCCTCCGGATACTGCTCATCGAAATCTCTACCGTTGTAGAAGAACTTCGTTCCTGTAGCTGGGACAATGGGGCTGGCGGCTTCAAGAGCACCATTCGAAATGAATCCTTGCAGGTCTTCCAATTCTGCGCCGCCCTCCCCAGACAACTCCCCTCCCCATAAATCGATTCGGATCAGCCCGGTCGCTACGTCGTACACAGCAACGGCTTCCAACGGACTTTCCCCATGATTCTGTAGACGGTAGGCATCAAGCGCGTCCTGGCTTGCGCGAGTGACGATGGCATTCCTTGCGGAATCCGAATCAACAGGACCTCGCCGGAACGCAGGGTGCTCGGCCTCGACCTGGCCTGTCAACGCAAGCATTGCGGTCAACGCGGTTGCAATATTGCTGCTTTCCCATTCGGTAATGGCTGGACGACCCAACGGTCGCCCTTATCACTATCCGCATGTGAAACCGAATGGCGCTGCACAGCGTCTGCTTTGCTGTGATTTCGTATTTTTCTTATCGTCTTCAAAGCCGTCTACGGCAATCGGCCCCCATCTGACCTATCCTTTCCCCTCATGCCCTCCACCCGCTTCCTCGACTCCCTGCAGAACATTCGCGCCACCGATTGGGACGCCCTGCACGACGGCCGCAACCCGTTCGTCAGCCACGCCTTCCTGTCCGGACTGGAAGAGCACGGCTGCCTGCGCGAGGACTGGGGCTGGCAGCCGCAGCACTTCACCCTGTGGGAAGGCGACACCCTGGTCGGCGCCATTCCGGGCTACCTGAAGACCAATTCCCACGGCGAATTTGTCTTCGACCACGCGTGGGCCAACGCCTACGCGCGGCATGGGCGCGACTACTACCCGAAGTGGCTGGGCGCGGTGCCGTACTCGCCGGTAACCGGGCCACGCCTGCTGACCCGTCACGATTCGGAACGGGCTGTACTGCTATCGACGCTGCGCGAGCACCTGACCGGGCTGGCTGTGTCCTCGGCGCATGTCAATTTTCACACCGTCAGCGACGACGCTGCCTTCGGTGACGACTGGCTGCTGCGCGAAGACGTGCAGTTCCAGTGGCAGAACCCGGGTGACTGGACGACCTTCGATCAGTTCCTGGGTGCGATGGACCACAAGCACCGCAAGAACATCCGCCAGGAGCGCGCCAAGGTCGCCCGCCAGGGCATCAGCTTCCGGGTGGTGCATGGCGATGAGGCCAGCCGCGCCGATCTGCAGGCGATGTACCACTTCTACCTGCAGACCTTCCTGGAGTACGGGAATGCGCCGGCACTGACGGAAGCCTTCCTGCGCCATCTGGCCATTGCGCTTGGCCGCGGGCTGGTGTTGTTCGTGGCCGAGCAGGACGGCGAGCCGATTGCGGGCGCACTGTGCCTGCGCGGGGGCGACACGCTCTATGGCCGCTACTGGGGTGGCGCCACCCTGCCCGGCCTGCATTTTGAGACGTGCTACTACCAGGGCATCGACTATTGCCTGCGCGAGGGACTGGCGCGTTTCGAGCCCGGCGCACAGGGCGAGCACAAGCTTGCGCGCGGATTCATGCCGACGCGGGTGCGCAGCCGGCACTGGGTGGCCGATGCGGAGTTTGCAGAAGCGCTGAAGGACTGGTGCCGACAGGAACGGCGCGATGTGCGCCGGTACCAGCAGGAACTGCAGGGACATGGGCCGTTCCGCGAGCGTGCCAACCAAGGTTGGCACCCACCAGAGCACTAGCGACAGCCGCACGCATCCGTAGAGCCGAGCTTGCTCGACTTGGGCGATGCCGAAAAGCGTGCCAACCAAGGTTGGCACCTACCAGAGCAATAGGCCCAAGGTTGGCACCCGCCAGAGCAATGGCGGGAACGCTGCTCAGGTGCACTGCCAGAAGTGCCCGCTCACCCGGCACGTCCCGCACCAGAACGTATAGAGCATGCCGCCGCTGCCCCACAGCAGCATGCCCTCACCCGTGGTCGGCAGCGTCGAATCAAGCTGCATCACGAACGGCATTTCCTGGCCGCAATCGATGCACGCCGGGTACCAGGCACTCTGCACCCAGCTGGGCGCGCCACCCACGCGCGCGAGATTCTGCCGATGATTGGACTGGCCCCAGTCCTGCTGCTGCCAGCGCGCGCTGTCCATGGTCGCCAGGCCCACATCGGCCAGCATCAGATCGCCGCTGTCGGTGGGCGTGTTCGGCACCGCGCGGTACTGGCTGGGGTGGCAGCTGGGCAGGCCCTCGCCGTCGTGACGGTAGAAGCGCACCGGCGGTTCCTCCCAGCCACAACAGTCCAGGCACAAGCCAAGCGTGATCTCGCCTGTGGCGCCCGGCTGCAGCGCGGCAGCATCCGTCTGCAGCAAGCGCTGCAGCGGTGCATGACACCCCCCGCACAGCGTCTCCAGCGGCCCACCGATCCGGCCGGCATGGCGCACCTGCCCGCCGTTCCAGGTGGGGTGCAGGCGCCAGATGCGCTTGCGCCAGCCCGGCTCGTCGGCCAGCTGGGCACGATGCTGCGCGCCGCCGAAACGGATGTGCAGCGGCCGCTCTCCATGCAGGCGCCGCGGATGCGGACCGTCGGCAACGCCAGCCCAATGCGCCCAGACCTCTGCGTCCAGTCGCCCCCAGTCGGCCAGATAGCCGCGCGCAGCGGCATAGGTCGCGGGCTGCGTCGCCAGCAGCAGCGCCCGTGCCCGCGGTATTTCACGATCATCATCGGCTTCGGCCAACGTCTGCGCCCAGGCTGCCGCCAGTGCCGGCGGCAACGCCCACCACAGCTGCGAGGCCAGTTGCAGCTCATCTTCGATGGCCACGCCCAGCAGGGCATCCCAATCGTCCTGCAGCACCTGCGGGGCCTGGTAGCTGGCGAACTCGATCACGCCGGCCAGCAGTTCGCCGCGCTCGCCGTCGCGATAGCGCCGCCAGGCGTCGGTGGCAACCGCGGGCACCACCTCATCCGGCAGCAGGTCCAGCGCCATGTCGAGGAACGCCGAGCCTGGCGAGCGCCGCGCCAGCGCCTGCAACATCAACTCACCCAGCTGGCGCGGCTGCTCAGCGGCCAGCGTCAACAGCATGCCCAGGCTGTCGTTGCGTGTGCGCGGGCTGTCGTGCACATCGAGAACGGCGCTGATCGGGTCGCTCATGCGAAGGCTCCTTGCCGCGGGAAGGTGATGGTGCCAGACATCGCGCATGCCTGCGGCGAATACAATGCAGGCATGACCCGCCAGCTGCCCTGGCGCCTGGCCGATGCGCCGGACGCCCCCTTCCCGCCGGCCGAGACTGCGCTGCGCCAGCCCGATGGCCTGCTCGCGGTGGGCGGCGACCTGCACCCGGTGCGACTCCTGAACGCTTATGCCGGCGGCATCTTTCCATGGTTCAGCGAGGGCGAGCCGATCCTGTGGTGGTCGCCCGACCCGCGCATGGTGTTCCGCACCGAGGGGGTGCACCTGTCCAGCCGGTTCCGTCGCCAGCTGCGCGGCAACACGTGGGAAGTCACTGCCGACACGGCCTTCAGCCGGGTGATGCAGGCCTGTGCCGCCGCGCCGCGCCCGGGCCAGGATGGCACCTGGATCAGCCCGGCGATGGTCGAGGCCTACAGCCAGCTGCACGCCCTCGGTTTCGCCCACTCCTTCGAGGTCTGGGACCGGCAGACGCTGGTCGGGGGCATCTACGGGGTGGCGATCGGGTCGATGTTTTTCGGCGAAAGCATGTTCAGCGGCGCCAGCGGTGGCTCCAAGATCGCACTGGCTGCGCTGGCGGCCACCCTGCGTGGCTGGGGCTGGACGCTGATCGATGCGCAGGTGGAGAATCCGCATCTGCTGCGGATGGGGGCCGAGCACCTGCCGCGCGCCGAATTCCTGGCGCATGTGCGGCAAGCCGTGCGCGGCAGCGGGCGCGAAGGCCCGTGGACCGGGGCGGTCGGACGGCTGCCGGCACGGGATTTGGCCGGGGGTTAACACAAACTTTGCAAGCTGGCCCGGTCACGCGTAAAATACTGCGCCTTAGGCCCAGCGTGGCCGTTTTCTGAACCGCACAGGACTACATGTCGAAAGACGATTCCATCGAGTTCGAGGGCACCGTCAGCGAGACGCTGCCGAACACCACTTTCCGCGTTCGTCTGGAAAATGGGCACGAAATCATTGCCCACATCTCCGGCCGCATGCGCAAGAACTACATCCGCATCCTTACCGGTGACCGGGTCAAGGTTGAAATGACCCCGTACGACCTGACCAAGGGTCGTATCACCTACCGCATGAAGTAAGCGGTCGGCGCCTGGCGCCACTCCGACAAGGCCAGCCCTGGTTGCTGGCCTTTTGTCATGCCTGCAATCCGGCCCTGCCGAAGGTCATCGTGACCGAACTCACTGTGACGTCGGTCAGCCCTGCTTGCGGCAGATTCACATCTGCATCGGCGACGGCAATCTGCAATCCGGTCCAGTCCGGATCGCTACCCCCTCGCACCGCCATGAAGATGCCCTTCCTGCTCACCGCCCTCACCCTGGCCGCGGCCAGCCTGCTGGCGCCGACCGCCCAGGCCGCCGACACGGCCCCCGCCCAATGCGTACCGCTGACCGGCGAGCAGCAGATCGTACGCGCCGGCGCAGACAAGAACGTGCTGCTGCGCACGGGCGACGACCACTATGTCGTGCACTTCCGCAACAGCTGCACGTCAGCCGTGCGGGCCTCCCACCTCGGCTTCAAGACCGACGGGAAGGAGGCGACTGAACTGTGTGGTGAAGGCCGCAGCCAGCTCGACACCGGCCGTGGCACCTGCGACGTGGCGCGCATCGAGCCGATCGATGCCGAGCGGTTCAAGCGCGAAGCGCGTCTTCGCAGCCGCTGACCGCAGACACGACAAGGGCGGCCGAAGCCGCCCTTGTCGCTGCGCGGTGCCGGGCTGCACCCGGCGCCGGCTTACTCCACCGTCACCGGCAACAGACGTTCCGGTTCGGCCTGGGTTTCAACCACCAGTTCGTCGTCGCGGACGTCGATGCTGACCTTGCCACCGTTCACCAGCTTGCCGAACAGCAGTTCGTCGGCCAGCGGTCGCTTGATCTTGTCCTGGATCACGCGGGCCATCGGACGGGCACCCATCAGCGGGTCGAAGCCGTGGTGGGCCAGCCAGTCGCGCGCGGTCGGGGTGGCCGACAGGCTGACGTGCTTGTCCTGCAGCAGCATCTCCAGCTCGATAAGGAACTTGTCGACCACGCGCAGGATATGCTCGAAGCCCAGTGCCTGGAACTGCACTACCGCGTCGAGGCGGTTGCGGAATTCCGGGGTGAAGGCGCGGCGGATGGTCTCCATCGCGTCGGTGGCATGGTCCTGCTTGGTGAAACCGATCGAACGCCGCGAGGCCTGCGCCGCGCCGGCATTGGTGGTCATCACCAGCACCACGTTCTTGAAGTTGGCCTCGCGACCGTTGGTATCGGTCAACACGCCGCGGTCCATCACCTGCAGCAGGATGTTGAAGATGTCCGGATGGGCCTTTTCGATCTCATCCAGCAGCAGCACGCAGTGCGGCGTCTTGACGATCTTTTCGGTCAGCAGGCCACCCTGGTCGAAGCCGACGTAGCCCGGGGGCGCACCGATCAGGCGGCTGATCGAATGCGGCTCCATGTACTCGGACATGTCGAAGCGGACCAGCTCGATGCCCAGCTGCAGCGCCAGCTGCTTGGTCACCTCGGTCTTGCCGACACCGGTCGGGCCGGCGAACAGGAAGTTGCCGATCGGCTTTTCCGGGTTGCCCAGGCCCGAGCGGGCCAGCTTGATCGCCGAAGACAGCTTCTCGATGGCCGGATCCTGGCCGAAGATCACCATCTTCAGGTTGCGCTCCAGGTGCTGCAGCACATCCTTGTCGGTGGCACTGACCTGCTTGGCCGGAATGCGCGCCATCTTGGCAACGATCGCTTCCACTTCCTCGACGTCGATCAGCTCCTTGCGCTGGCCTTCCGGCAGCAGGCGCTGGCGGGCGCCGGCCTCGTCGATCACGTCAATGGCCTTGTCCGGCAGCAGGCGGTCGCCGATGTGCTTCACCGACAGATCCACCGCTGCCTGCAATGCCTCGTCCGAATAGGTCACGCCGTGGTGCAGCTCGTACTTGGACTTCAGCCCCTGCAGGATCTCGTAGGTCTCGCCGACGGTCGGCTCGACGATATCGATCTTCTGGAAGCGGCGGGCCAGCGCCCGATCCTTCTCGAAGATGCCACGGTACTCCTGGAAGGTGGTCGAACCGATGCAGCGCAGCTCACCGGAGGCCAGCGCCGGCTTGATCAGGTTGGACGCATCCATGGTGCCGCCCGACGCCGAACCGGCACCGATGATGGTGTGGATCTCGTCGATGAACAGCACCGCATTGGGCACCTTCTTCAGCGCGGTCAGCACGCTCTTCAGGCGCTTTTCGAAGTCGCCCCGGTACTTGGTGCCGGCCACCAGCGCGCCCAGGTCGAGCGAGTAGATCACGGCATCGGCCAGCACGTCGGGCACCGAACCCTCGACGATGCGGCGTGCCAGGCCTTCGGCAATCGCGGTCTTGCCCACGCCGGCCTCGCCCACGTACAGCGGGTTGTTCTTGCGGCGGCGGCACAGCACCTGGATGGTGCGCTCGATCTCGTCGGCGCGGCCGACCAGCGGGTCGATGCGACCGGCCCGGGCCTGTTCGTTGAGGTTGCTGGCGAATTCGGTCAGGGCGTCACCCTTCGGCTCGCCCTCCCCGCCCTCGATGCGGCCCTCGCCTTCGGAGGACGAGGACGGCTGCTCGCCTTCCTCACCCAGCTTGGCGATGCCGTGGGACAGGTAATTGACCACATCCAGCCGGGTGACATCCTGCTGGTTGAGGTAATAGACGGCGTGGGAGTCCTTCTCGCCGAAGATGGCGACCAGCACGTTGGCACCGGTGACCTCCTTCTTGCCCGAGGACTGCACGTGGTACACGGCCCGCTGCAGCACGCGCTGGAAGCCCAGGGTCGGCTGGGTGTCGCGGCCGTCATCTTCGGCCAAGCGCGACACAGAGGCCTCGATGGCCTGCTCCAGTTCCTGGCGCAGGCGTTCGGCGTCGGCCCCACAGGCCTTCAGAACGGCCTGGGCGGACGGGTTGTCGAGCAGTGCCAACAGCAGGTGTTCGACCGTCATGAACTCATGCCGGGCCTCACGGGCGCGCTTGTAGCACTGGCCGATGGTGTGTTCGAGGTCTTTGCTGAACATGGATTACTCCGGCGGCAGATGGGGACAATATGCGGCCTGACTACGCGATTTCCATCACCCTAGCGGATTGCTGCGTTCAGATGGCGTTAGCAGTACACATCGCTTGATCTTCATTCACTCCAGGACAGCCCGCCCAGCATGAGCGAACCCTACCTGAGCCGCTGGCGATTGCGGCGTGATGGCGCATCCATCAAGACGCCCCATGCCCAGCTCTGGCCGGTGCTGACCGCCGCCGGCGCGCCGGCGATGCTGAAGGTAAGCAGCGAAACCGAAGAGCAGAACAGCCATCGCCTGCTGCGCTGGTGGGACGGTGACGGCGCCGCCCGCCTGCTGGCCCACGAGGGGCCGGCGATCCTGATCGAGCGCGCCCGCGGCGACTCGCTGCGGCAACGCTCGATCGACGGCGACGATGACGCCTGCACCACGATCCTGTGCCAGGTCCTGCGGCGGCTGCACCGGCCACGGAGCACGCCGCCAGCGGAACTGGTCTGCCTGAGTACATGGTTCGCTGACCTGCTGCAGCCAAGGGCGGCGCTGTCGCCACTGCTGGAACAGTGCAGGTCACTGGCGGAAGAGCTGCTGCAGGACGAACAGGAGATCCGGCCCCTGCACGGCGACCTGCACCACGACAACGTGCTGGATTTCGGCCCGCGTGGCTGGCTGGCGATCGACCCGAAGCGGCTGCTGGGCGACCGTGCCTTTGATTACACGACACTGTTCAGCAACCCGGACCTGTGCGGCCCGGGCATCCATGTGGCCACGCGCCCGGAGCGGTTTGCCGCCCGGCTGGAACAGGTGAGCACGCTGGCCGGCCTGGAGCGCCGCCGCCTGCTGCGCTGGATCGCGGCCAGCATGGGGCTGTCGGCGGTGTGGTTCCGCGATGACGGCGACCCCGCGGACGTGGACGAGGCAGTGGCGCGGATGGCGCTGGAGGCGCTGGCGGCGGGGTGATCCGCACTTGGCAGGTGCCCACCCTGGTGGGCACACCCCGTCCGGGATCGATGGAGGCCTGTGCCCTGGCAGGTGCCCACCTTGGTGGGCACGGCCCGTCCGGGATCGATACAGGCCTGCGCCCTGGTAGGTGCCCACCTTGGTGGGCACAACGGGTCCGGAATCAATGTGCCCGGACGAGAATCAGTAGCCGGTCAGGCTTTTTCCATCGTGCACAGCAACGGATGCTGGTTCATCCGCGAGTACTCGTTGACCTGGGCGACCTTGGTCTCGGCCACTTCGCGGGTGAACACCCCGCACACGCCGCGGCCACGGGTATGCACGTGCAGCATCACCTGCGTGGCCTTGTCCAGGTCCATGCTGAAGAACTGCTGCAGCACGTCCACCACGAAATCCATCGGGGTGTAGTCGTCGTTGAGCAGCATCACCTGGTAGAACGGCGGCGGCGCCACTTCCGGGCGCGCGGGCTCCACGGCAACGCCGTGCTCGTGATGGGAATCGGGGGAAGACTCATGGGGCATCCACCCATTATAGAGGTTGCGCCCGGCCTGCGTCGTCCTGCCGCGGATTGGACGACACGGACGCCCACCGTCACAATTGCAGCTTCTTTCAAATCTGTTTCACAGGATCTTCATGAAAAGGACCCTTCTGCCTGCCCTGCTGATCGGCCTGGCCGCCGCCGGCTCCGCCGCCGCCGCGACCGAGGCCGACAAGGCCGTGGCCCGCCACCTGGACAAGCTGGGCTACACCTATGAGGTGGACGAGGACGGCGATTACCGCATGGTCTTCGACGTCGAAGGTGGCCGCACGCAGATGGTCTATGTGCGTTCGTCGGTGGAAGATTTCGGTACCCACAACATCCGCGAGATCTGGTCGCCGGCCTACATCGCCAAGACCAAGCAGTTCCCGGTGGCCGTGGCCAACCGCCTGCTGGAAGATTCGCAGGATGCCAAGATGGGTGGCTGGGTGAAGCAGGACACCACCGCCATGTTCGTGGTGAAGATCGACGCCGATGCCACCGCCGACCAGCTCAGCGACGCCATCGATGCGGCCATCCGCACCGCCGACGCGATGGAGCTGGAACTGACCAAGAAGGACGAATTCTGAGGTGAACACCACGCCGGACCCGCGCTGGGCACCGCACGCCACCGTCGCCACCGTCGTGGTCGACGGCGGCCGCGTGCTGCTGGTCGAAGAGACCATCGAGGGCCGGCAGGTGCTGAACCAGCCCGCCGGCCACCTCGAACCGGGCGAAAGCCTGGCCGAGGCGGCCCTGCGCGAGACCCGCGAGGAAACCGGCTGGACGGTACAGGTGACCCATTTCATCGGCTGCTACCAGTGGACCGCCGGCGACGGCACCGCCTTCCTGCGCTTCTGCTATGCGGCACGCCCGCTCTCGCATGACCCGGCGCAGCCGCTGGACACCGGCATCGACCGCGCGCTGTGGCTGGCCCCGGCCGAGCTGCAGTCCGCTGGCCAACGCCTGCGCAGCCCGCTGGTCTGGCAGGTGGTGGCTGATTTCCTGGGGGGCCAGCGCCATCCCCTTTCGCTGGTCAGGGAGGTCGCATGAGCACTCCACGGGTGATGGTGGGCGTCTCCGGTGGCGTCGATTCCTCGGTCGCCGCCTGGCGCCTGGTGCAGCAGGGCGAGGCCGTAGCCGGGCTGTTCATGCAGAACTGGGCTGATGACGGCAGCGGCGACTGCCGCGCCGAGGATGACCGCCGCGATGCGGTGGCGGTCTGCGGCCTGCTCGGCATCCCGTTCCACTTCCGCGATTTCTCCAGCGAGTACTGGCAGGGCGTGTTCGAGCACTTCCTGGCCGAGTACGCCGCCGGCCGCACACCGAACCCGGACGTGCTGTGCAACCGCGAAGTGAAGTTCAAGCACTTCCTGGACGCAGCGCGCGAACTGGGTGCCGAGCGCATCGCCACCGGCCACTACGCGCGGGTGACCCAGCGCGGCGGCCAGTGGCTGCTGCTGCGTGGCGCCGACCGCTCCAAGGACCAAAGCTACTTCCTGCACCAGCTCGGCCAGCAGCAGCTGGCGGCCACGCTGTTCCCGATCGGCGATCTTGAAAAGAGCGACCTGCGCCGGATCGCGCGCGACGTCGGCCTGCCGACCCACGCCAAGAAGGACTCCACCGGCATCTGCTTCATCGGCGAGCGCGACTTCCGCGAGTTCCTTGGCCGTTACCTGCCGGCCAAGCCGGGCCAGATCCTCGACCCGGCCGACGGCAGCGTGATCGCCGAGCATCCGGGCGTGTTCTATTTCACCCTGGGCCAGCGCGAAGGCCTGAACATCGGCGGCGTACGCGGCCGTCCGGCCGCGCCGTGGTACGTGGTCGGCAAGGACGTGGCCAGCAACGTGCTGTACGTTGACCAGGACCGCGAAAGCCACTGGATGCTGTCTGACCGCCTGCGCTCGGAAACCGCGCACTGGATTGCCGGTGCGCCGCCGGCGCGGCGCTTCGAATGCACCGCACAGACCCGCTACCGCCAGCCCGACGAGCCGTGTACGGTCGAGGTGCTGGACGATGGCAGCGTGCTGGTCAGCTTCGCCCGCCCGCAACGCGCCGTCACCCCCGGCCAGTCGCTGGTGCTGTATGACGGTGACGTATGCCTGGGTGGTGCAGTGATCGCCGCCACCGATGCGCCGCTGGAACAGCGCCTGCGCAACACCCCTTCTCCTTTTGAGGTAATCGCTGCATGAGTTTCACCGTCGACGACCGCGTCCTGGCCTTGGCCGGCATTGCCCAGGCCCTGCAGCAGGTACGCCGCATCGCCGATACCGGCCATTCCGACGCCGCCGCCGTGCGCACCGCCGTGGACAGCGTGTTCCGCGTCGATGCGTCCTCGCCACAGGAGGTGTTCGGTGACCGCCACGCGCTGAAGGCGGGCCTGCGCCTGCTGCACAACTACTTCCGCAGCCAGGGCCAGGACCCGATCCTGCCCAAGCTGGCGCTGTCGGTGCTGCAGCTGGAGCGGCGCTTCGTGCAGGACGGGGCGACCGTGAACAAGGTCGCCTCGGGCATCGAGCGCGCCCAGCGCCAGGCCACCGAACTGGGCGACAGCGGCCACCCGGACGTGCTGGCCAACCTGGGCGGCCTGTATGCCGACACCATCAGCCACCTGAAACCGCGGGTGATGGTGCAGGGCAACCCGCACTATCTGGGCCAGGCCGGCGTGGTCGCCGAGATCCGCGCCCTGCTGCTGGCCGCGGTGCGCTCGGCGGTGCTGTGGCGGCAGCTGGGCGGCAGCTATTGGGACTTCCTGTTCAGCCGCAAGGCGATGATCGAGGCCGTGGACCGTCAGCTGGCCTGATCTTCACCCCACATCGCCGGGCATCGCCCGGCGAGCGCGCCGCGCAACGACGCGCCAGGCGCCGGAAAACCGGCGCATTCAGAATGCACTTCAAGGCACATCGACGTTAAAGAGAAAGGGGGTACGGCCGATACATCCTCCGTGCACCTCCCGAGAACGTCCATGTACTCACGCATTTTCATCCGTCTGGCCGCCCCCCTGGCTCTGACCCTGCTGCTCCCCTTCGCCATCGGTTTCGAATGGCCGGCCGCCCTGCGCTGGGCGATCCTGACCACGATGACGCTGAGCTGGCTCGGCTTTGCGTGGTGGACCACCCGCGCCCAGGCGCACCGTTCCCCGGAACATGCCCGTGTGCTGCGTGAGCAGGACCAGCTGCTGACCGAACTGCGCAACTTCGTCGGCAACGAGATCGACGGTTCGCGCGGCGAAGTGGAACGTGCCCGTGACCTGATCCGCCAGGCCGTTTCCAGCCTGGGCGGCAGCTTCGATGCGATGAACCGCAAGTCGCGCCAGCAGAGCCAGGCACTGTCGCGCATCGTTGACCGCGCCGGTGATGAAGGCAGCGCCGGCCTCGACGTTGCCCGATTCGCCCAGCACGCCAGCCATCGCATGGAGCAGCTGGTGGAAGCACTGGAACAGGTGAGCGGCCAGAGCAGCACCACCGTGCAGCACATCGACCAGATGGCACAGCACCTGGATGGCATCTTCGCGCTGCTGGAAGACGTCAAGTCGATTGCCGACCAGACCAACCTGCTGGCCCTGAACGCTGCCATTGAAGCCGCGCGTGCCGGTGAAGCCGGTCGTGGCTTCGCCGTGGTGGCCGACGAAGTGCGCAACCTGTCCGAGCGCTCGACCACGTTCAACGAGCAGATCCGCAAGCTGGCGCACAGCTCCAAGGACGCCATCGCCAAGGTGCGCGAGACGGTCTCGCACATGGCCTCGCGCGATATGGACCGCTCCCGCGAAGCGCGCCAGGAAGCGGCGGCGATGCTCGACAACGTCGCGCAGATCAACGCGTCGCTGGGCGACGGCATGCGCGAAGTCTCCGATTGCGCCCGTTCGATCGATGGCAGCGTGGCCGAAGCCGTGCGCGCCCTGCAGTTCGAAGACATCGCCACCCAGGCGCTGGGCGGCGTGCACACCCACCTGGACCGCCTGACCGCGATCAACCGCGAAGCGGTGGCCCTGCAGGAGCTGCTGCACCGCAATGGCGGCGTGTTCGACGAAGAGATCGCCACCGCCCTGCAGCGCACCGGCAGCCGCCTGCGCGAACTGCGCAGCGAATGGGAACGCCCGCCGCACAAGCCGGTTGCCCAGCAGAGCATGGGCGCCGGTACCGTCGAGCTGTTCTGATCCTGATGTCCGCTGCCGCCACCGGCAGCCCGCAAGGCCCCGGTTCGTCCGGGGCCTTTGCCTGTGACCCGCCGTTGAATGCATCCTGTACGCGCACCATGACCCTGATCCGCGCCCTGCCCTCCCTCACCGACACCGAGCGCCCGCGCAACGCGAGCGTGCGTGAGCAGCTGCAACAGCTGGAAGATGTGGCACGCGAGGAGATCCGCGAGCTGCAGCAGCTGGCGGATGCGCGGCCTGCGCCGTCCCGCGCGGACAACGAACTGCTGGGCCTGGCGTGGGACCTGGGCCTGGATGGGAATTCCCTGTAGATCCACGCCATGCGTGGATGATTGCGCATGCCGGCATTCGTGCCGACCAAGGTCGGCACCTACCAGAGCGGGATTCTGATGCGTGGATGATCGCGGGCGCAGGTATGCGTGCCGACCAAGGTCGGCACCCACCAGAGCGGGATTCTTGCGCGTGCGGGCATTCGCGCCGACCAAGGTCGGCACCTACCAGAGCGGGATTCTTGCGCGTGCAGGCGTTTGTGCCGACCAAGGTCGGCACCCACCAGAGAAGGTCGGCACCCACCAGAGCCGGTCCAGATGCGGTCAGCGCACCAGCACCACTTCGCCGCTGGCGTCGGTGCGCATGGGTGCCGGGTGCTGCTGGCGCAGCCACTGCGCCAGGTCACGCGGGCTGAGCGGGCGCGAGTACAGGTAGCCCTGGATCTCGTCGCAGCCCTGGCGGCGCAGCATGTCTTCTTCCTGGTGCGTTTCCACGCCTTCAGCCACCACCTTCATGCCCAGCGCGTGGCCCAGATGCACGATGGCCTGGGTCACTTCGGCCGTGCCCGAGTCATGCAGCATGCCCTGCACGAAACTACGGTCGATCTTCAGGCGCCCCACCGGGAAACGGTTGAGATAGTTGAGGTTGGAGAAGCCGGTGCCGAAGTCATCCACGGCCAGGGGCACGCCATGCCGTTCCAGCACGTCGAAGCAGTGGCGCAGGATGTCAGTGTCACGGATCAGCGCCGACTCGGTCAGTTCCAGCTCCAGCCGCTGTGGTGGCCAGCCGTGCGCGTGGCAGATCTCGATCACACGCTCGGCGAAACCACGGTCACGCAGCTGCACCGCAGATACATTGACTGCGATGCGATCGAAACGCAGGCCAGCGTGGTCCCAGGCCGTCGCCTGCCGGCAGGCTTCGTTCAGCACCCAGTCGCCGATGCGCACGATCTCGCCGCATTTTTCGGCGATGGGAATGAACTCAGCCGGGCTGCAATAGCCGATGCCCGGACGATGCCAGCGCAGCAGCGCTTCGATCGCCGGCGGCTCGCCCTGGTGCGCGTGCAGCAGCGGCTGATAGGCCAGGCTGAACTCTTCGCGTTCGATGGCGCCGTGCAGCGCATGCTCAAGCTCAAGCTTGCGCTGGATGCGGGCCAGTGCGTCCTGGCTGTAGTACTGGTAGGTGTTGCGCCCGGCTTCCTTGGCTGCGTACATCGCGGCGTCGGCCGCGCGCAGCAGCGAATCGAAGTCGGTCTGTGCATCACCCAGCATCGCAATGCCGACGCTGGCGCCCACTTTCAGGGTGGTCTCGCCCCGTCGCAGCGGCTCAGCCAGCGAGGCGATCAACTTGCGTGCCACGTGGCCAGCGTCTTCCGGCTCGGCCAGGTCGCGCAGTACGACGATGAATTCGTCGCCGCTGAAACGCCCGAACAGATCGTTGTTGCGCAGGTTCTGGTGCAGCCGGGTGGCGGCCGCCTTCAGCAGCGCATCGCCGGTGGCGTGGCCGAAGCTGTCGTTGATGGTCTTGAAGCCGTCCAGATCGATGAACAGCATGGCCAGCGAGGTACCGCGGTCACGCGCTTCCTCGATGGCTTCGGCGGTCTGTTCGCCGAGCAGCACGCGGTTCGGCAGGCCCGTGAGTAGATCGTAATGCGCCAGCAGCTCGATGCGCTCGTTGGCTTCGCGCTCGCGGGTGATGTCACGGAACAGCACCACGAAGCGCGGCGGCAGGCCATCCCGCCGGTCCAGCTCGACCAGCACCTGCACCCATACCCGCAGGCCGGACTGCCGGTAGAAGCACAGGTCCAGCTGTTCGGGCAACCCGCCGCCGGCAATCCGGCCCAGGGCCGCCTCAAAGGCGCCGCGCGAATCTTCGGTGTACAGCGCCAGCGCCTGGTCGAGGGTGATCGGCTCCTTGCGCAGGCCGTGGATGCGATAGCACTCCTCGGTCCACTGCATGTGCCGGGTCTGCACCTCGATCTCGCAGCCGCCGATGCGGCCCAGTGCGGAAACGCGGTTCAACAGTTCGGTGCGCCAACGGATCAGCGCATCGGTCTGGTGCTGTTCGGTGATGTTCTGGACCTGGCCGAGCAGTCGCTTGGGCTGTCCCTCCATGTCCATCAGCGGCTGCATCCACAGCCGAAGGTGCTGCGAGGGCTCGTTGCCGCGGGTCAGCTCCAGCTCCAGGTTGGCGGCGCGACCATCGCGCCACAACCGCCGCCAGGCCGCGCGCAACGCGCCTCGCGAGCGCGGGTGCAACTGCTTGAGCCAGCGCCGCTGGCCGGGCACGGCGCCCTGCTCCAGCGCCAGCAGCGAGCGCAGTTCCGGCGACCACCAGAAATGACCGGTGGTCGGATCAAACGACCAGCTGCCCATGCTGGCGATGCGCTGCGCCTCGCTCAGGTGCAGCTGCTGTTCCTGCAGCAGCGATTCCAGCTGCTTCTGCTGCTCGATATCGGTATGCGTGCCGACCATGCGCAGCGGCTGGCCATCGGCTGTGCGCGCGACCACGCGCCCCCGGTCCAGGACCCAGCGCCACTGGCCATCGGCCTGGCGGAAGCGGAACTGCGCACTGTACTGCTCGCTCTGCCCGCGCAGATGCTGGTCCAGTGCCGCACGCACCTGGCCGATGTCCTCGCTGTGAACGCGTGACAACATCTCGGTGGCGGTCTCATCGCCGAGCGCCGGGGTGCGCGCCACGCGGTCGCTGGGAATATCCCAATCCCACAGGCTGTGGCCGGCACTGTCCAGCGCCAGCTCCCAGCGCCCGCCGCCATCGATCGGCGTTGGCTCGGGAACACTCAGCGTGAACGCCAGCAGGTTGCCGGCGCCATCGTGCACGGCGCGCAGGTGGCCGTCGTAGTGACCGCGCGGGCCGCCGGGCAGCGTACAGGCCACGATGCCGCCATCGGCGGCCATCAGGCGCAGATCTTCCAGCATCGGCGCATAGGCCGCCACGGTGGCCGGCAGGCCATGCTCACGCGCAGCCGGATTGGCCGCCAACGGGCGTCCCGTACGGTCGACTATGACCAGCGCCGACGCAAGCGGGTGCTGCAGCAGGCTGGCGATGATCCCTTGGTCCACGCGATCTTGCTCCGGATGACACGCCCGTCAGCGGGGCACGCAGTGGTTAACGGCGCCTGCGGCGGATAATTGAGTGGTCAGGGCACACCCGCGCGGTAAGATGGCCGGCGCCCCTTTCATCCCTCCCATCCATGCCCGCAGACCCTACCGGCAAGGCCCCTGTTTCCGACCCGCGGATGGCGCAGGCGCTGAGCCGCGACCGGCGGCGGGTGGTGCTGAGCTACCTGGTGATGGCGCTGGCCTGGATGATCGCGACCGATGGCGCGGTGCAGGCACTGGTGCCCGACCCGCAGCAGGCCGCGCTGTGGCAGGGCCTGAAGGGTGCATTCTTCGCCCTGGCCAGCGCCGGGCTGCTGTACCTGCTGTTGCGCCCGCTGGCCGAGCACGTGCTGCAGACCCATGCCCGGCAACAGGCGTCGGAACTGCGGCTGCGGCAGATGTTCGAGGGCAATCCCGGCCCGATCCTGGTCTACGACCTGGATACGCTGGCCATCCTCGACGCCAACCCCGCCGCGTGCGCGACCTTCGGCTGGGAACGCGACGAGTTGCTGGAGCAGACCATCGATGCGCTGTGGCCGCCAGGCCAGGACCAGGCCCTGCAGACCAAGCTGGAAGCGATCCGCGAGGCGCCGGAGGAACTATGCATCCTGCGCACGCAGCTGCAGCTGCGTGACGGCAGTCAGCGGCAGATGGAACTGCGTTCCAATGCGATCAGCTACGACGGCCACAATGCCCGCCTGCTGATCGCCATCGACCGCACCGCCGAGGACCTGGCGCAGCTGCGCCGTGACCAGGCGCTGGCGCGGGTGGAAGAAGCGCACGAGCTGGCCCGCATCGGTGCATGGGAGCTGGACCCGTCCACGGCCCTGGGCCGCTATTCCAACCAGGTCTATCGCCTGCTCGGCCGCCGCCCGCCCGAGGCGCGCCGCTGGCACCGTTTCGACGAACTGCTGGTGCCGGCCGACCCGGCCACCGCCACCCAGACCGAACAGCTGCTGTCCGAGCTGTGCTCCGGCGACCCGGTGCAGGTGGACGTGCTGCTGCCGTTGCTGTCGATGGACGGCCGTGCATTGATGGTGCACCTGCGCGCGGCCAGTGGCATTGATGAGTCCGGCCGCAGCCGCGTGCTGGGCACCCTGCAGGACGTGACCGAGCGCGAGCAATCGCGGCGCCTGCTGCGCGAGCGCGAGGAACAGTTCCGCGAGCTGGTGCGGGTGCTGCCCGATGGCGTGGTGATTCTCTCCGAAGAGCACGTGCTGTACGCCAATGCGTGGGCCGCCAGCCTGTTCGGCTATGGCAGCCACACCCTGCTGGGTGAGCCGCTGTCAGCGCTGGTCGCTGCAGGTGACCTGGCGCGGGTTCGCAGCCAGCTGCGCGCCGGGCAGCCGCACCTGGGCCCCGGGCACAGCAGCGTGGTGGCGATGCAGCGCGCCGACGGCCGCAGCTTCCATGCCGGGCTGGCGGTGGGTGAAGTGCGCTATGGCGGCCGCGACTGCAAACTGCTGATCGTGCGCGACCTCAGCGATTCCGAGCGCACCCGCAGTGCGCTGGAAACCAGCAACCGCGAGCTGCAGGCGATGGCCGGCCGCCTGTTCTCGCTGCAGGAAGACGAGCGCCGCGCGATCTCGCGCGACCTGCACGACGACATCGGCCAGGCGATCACCGCAATCAAGCTGTCGGCCTATGCGGCGCAGGACGAGGATGACCCGCAGCGCCGCGCCGAGGACCTGGCGCAGATCGTGACCCTGGCCGACACCACCGTGGCCAAGCTGCGCGATATCTCCACCCTGCTGCGCCCGCCGCAGCTGGACGCACTGGGGCTGGAGGCCGCGCTGAGCTGGCAGGCACGCGTGCTGTTCCGGTCCTCGCCGGTTGAACTGCTGGCCGAGATCGAGCCGCTGCCGCACCGCCCGGACAACAGCATCGAACAGGCCTGCTTCCGCATCGCGCAGGAGAGCCTGACCAACGTGCTGCGCCATGCGCGCGCCAGCCAGGTGCAGCTGCAGCTGCGTGACGTCGGGCAACGCGGGCTGCACCTGCAGATCCGCGATGACGGCGAAGGTTTCGACCCGGATGGACCGCGCGGGCTGGGCCTGATCGTGATGCGCGAGCGCGCGCAGAGTGTCGGCGGCCATGTCCGGATCGAGTCCGCGCATGGCGAAGGTACCCTCGTCGACGTCCACCTCCCCTACCAGGCGGCCGGCATGGCCGCCGTCGAGTCACCGGAATACTGAGCCTATGTGGAATCCCAACCTGCCCCCGGTCAGCATCGATGATGCACCCGACCGCCTTGGCGCCGGCAATCCCGAGCTGCAGGCGATGGTCGCCGACGCGGCTTCGGGCGGTACCGCGCTGATGCTGATGCATGTGGACATCGACCACTTCGCCTCGGTGAACGAGAACATGAGCGCGGAAGTGGGCGACCAGGCCCTGGTGCTGGTGGCGCAGCGCCTGCAGTCCTACCTGCGCGGACGTGGCAAGTTGTGGCGCCACGGCAGCGACGAATTCCTGATCGCGGTGCCGCGCACCGCCGACCTGCCGCTTCCGGAAGACTTCGCCGAGGAGATCCGGCAGCAGATGGAGCTGCCGCTGTCGGTGCTGCCGTACACGCTGTTCATGACCGGCAAGCTGGGCGTGAGCCTGTGCCCGGAACATGCCAGCAGCACTTCGCGCCTGCTTGACCACGCCGAAGACGCGCTGTACCAGGCCGCGCGCGAAGGCGGCAACGCGGTGCGCATCCACGCGGTGGATACCCCGCCCAGCGCGCACAGCGAGAGCATCATCGCGCGGCAGATCGTCGATGCGATTCCCAACGGCGAGTTGAAGCTGCGCTACCAGCCGTTGGTCAGCGCCCGCGATGGCCACGTGGTGGGCATGGAGGCACTGCTGCGCTGGCAGTCGCCCACGCTGGGCATGCTGGTACCCGAACGTTTCATGCGTACCGCCGAGCGACTGGGGATCATCGTGCAGATCGGCACGTGGGTACTGGAAGGCGCGCTGAAACAGGCACGCATGTGGCGCGACCAGGGCTTCGATGACTTCACCATCGCGGTGAACGTCTCCACCCTGCAGCTGCTGCGGCCGAACTTCTTCGCCGAGGTGATGTCGCTGATGCAGGCCGCCGGTGTTCCGGCGCACATGCTGACGCTGGAGATCAACGAAAGCGCGCTGACCAACAACGTCAATTTCGTGCACGAGACGCTGGCCAACCTGCGCAATGAAGGGATCAGCCTGAGCCTGGACAACTTCGGTACTGGTGATTCCAGCCTGAGCGCGCTGGTGCGCTACCCGGTGGACAAGCTGAAGATCGACCGCAGCTTCATCAAGAGCGCGCCGGCCGGCAACCGCGAGGCCGCCATCGCCCGCGCGATCATCGCCATGGGCCACCAGCTGGGCATGACCGTGATCGCCAATGGCGTCGAGTCGCAGGCGCAGCTGGGCTTCCTGCGCCGCAACGACTGCGATGTGTTCCAGGGCTACCTGTTCGGCGAACCGATGTCGGCCGATGCCGCCGGCATGACCCTGCGCCGCCGTTACCTGCGCCCGGAGGCGTTCGCCGAGACCCGTCCCGACCGCACCCTGCTGCTGCTGGATGACGAGGAGAACGTGCTGCGCTCGCTGGTGCGGCTGTTCCGCCGCGACGGCTATCGCATCCTGGCCGCCGGCAACGTGCGCGATGCGTTCGATCTGCTGGCGATCAACGACGTGCAGGTGATCCTGTCCGACCAGCGCATGAGCGACATGAGCGGTACCGAATTCCTCGGCCGGGTGAAAATGCTGTACCCGGATACGATCCGCCTGGTGCTGTCCGGCTACACCGATCTGAACACGGTGACCGACGCGATCAACCGTGGCGCGATCTATCGTTTCCTGACCAAGCCGTGGAACGACGACGAGTTGCGCAAGCACATCCACCAGGCATTCCGCACCTACGAGGAGCAGCGCCGCAGCAATGCCGGGCCGGCGCCGGTTGAAACCGGCGAGGGTGGCGAGGATCGCCCGCAGCGGTAACCGGCTTTGTAGAGCCGGCCGCTGGCCGGCTGCCTCGCGGTACCTGCTTGCATGGGGTTGCCGGCCAGCGG
>NZ_JAPTFX010000078.1:0-20911 GCF_030985895.1 Stenotrophomonas sp. Sm6012
CCTCGTTGCCAGCCAGCGGCCGGCACTACCCTGGGGCGATCAACCGCAGCTGGCGCGCTCGATCCGGTTCTGCGCATCCACCTGCACCGTCACGCGGTCCTGGCGGAAGTCCATGGTCACCGCCATGCCCGGCTTGACCACCCTCGCGTTGCGCGCGCCGCTGTCGGTCACCAGCTTCTTGAGGGTGGCCTCGTCGGCGGTCTTGCCGGTGAAGGCCTCGAGCGCCTCCGGCCTGCATTCGTGCGTGGCGTCGGCCACTGGCGCTGGCGCGGCATCGTGGGTGGTGCTGCTGCCGGCGTGGCTGCAGGCGGCCAAAGGCAGGATGGCAAGCAGGGCAAGGGGGCTGAGGCGCATTGTCGGGCTCCAGGCGTGGATGGTGGCGCCAGTGTCGCCGCCCTCCCCGTCAGGGCATGTCAACGGGGTTTCACGCTACTGCCCGACCAATGCCAACGTCTCGCGCTCGCGCTGTTCCTCGCGCACCAGCCGCTGCAGCAGCAGGGCCAGGGTCACCACGTCCTGGTGGTTGTGGTCGGCCACCCGGCGCAGGTTGACTGCATCGCCACCGCGAAGGAAACGCAGCCATGCGCCCGGGGCTTCCGAGCCGGGCAGGTCGTCTTCGCGCACCACGCGCAGCAGCTGGCGTTCGATGGTGGACAGCTTGCAGTTCTCCCACGTGCCACGATAGCGGCGGCGCGTGGGGTAGAGCAGATCGACATGGTCCAGCGCGCTGATCGGGCAACGCTGGCGTGCCAACCGGTAGCGCGCCTTCAGCAACGGCGCGTCGTAGCTGCGGCCGTTGTAGCTGCAGAACACGGTGGACGGCTGCAGCCAGCTGGCGAAGGTGGCCAGCATCGCGTCCTCGGCGGCCATCGTCGCCATCAGCAGCTGGCGGATGCGCAGGCCTTCGCCGCGTTGCGGGCACACATGCCAGTCGGCGGCCCCGATCATGAAGGCGCGGGTGCCGGTGCCGCCGGCCAGGCCGGTGGTTTCGGTATCGAAGAACAGCAGGTCACGCGGGGATACGTGTTCGCCTTCGCGGCGGGCGAAATCCAGCGACAGCGGCTGTGCCGGAATCGGCTGCGGCTGCAGCGACTCGATCAGGAACAGGCCCGGCGCGATTTCCTCTCCGGGCAGCTGGCGATCCTGCGTACTGGCTCGCGCCGGTGCGGAACCGCTGCGTGTGCGCAGGCCGAGCAGGCGATGCAGGCTGCCCACCTCGGGCCGACGCAGCGGTGCGGGGGGCGCAACCGGCGCCGCCGCGCCGGTCGGCTTGTGGCGGATCTCCTGTTCGACCCAGGCGAACACCGAGCGCTCGGCCGGCGGCTGCCGTGCATCGTTGGCGGCCACCGGGGCCGGCGCCGTGGGCGGTGGCCCGGGCACGGCCGGCGTGTTCGCCTTCGGGTCGCCGGCCTGCTTCCGCAGCAGGCGCAGCTTGTCCAGGCTCAGGCTCACGGGGCCAGCAGCGCCATCGGGTCGCGGGCGGTCACCACCACGTCGGGTACGTGCTGGCAGGCTTCGCCGTCGAACAGGTCGAGCACGCGCAGTGCCAGCGCACGCGGTGAAGTCTCATCCTCTTCCTGCGCGGCCAGCACCGGGCCGACGCAGGCCGGGCAGCCGGCCTTGCAGTCGCAGCGCTGCACCAGTTCGCGCGCGCGCTGCACCAGCTCGGCCTGGCGCTGCCACAGCGGCTCGCTGAGGCCAACGCCACCGGGGAAGTTGTCGTACAGGTAAACAGTGGGCACGAACTCCTGCAGCAGCTCGACAACGCCAGGGTCGCCCTCGCTGCCGCGCAGCTGGCCACGGCCGCTCTGGTCGGCAATCGCGAACCAGGAACCATCGCCGTTGCCGACCGACTTCTGCAGGTCGCGCGCATCGGCCATCACCGCCACCGTGGCGACGATGTGCAGCGCGTAGGCCGCGCCGAGGAAGCCGTCCAGCGCATCCTGCTTGCTGGCGAACGCGCGCAGCAGCAGCGCCTGCGGCAGCTGCCACCACACCGCGGTGGTATGCAGTTCCTGGTCGGGCAGGTTCACCGGGCCGTAGCCGATGTTCTCGTGCGTGTAGTAGCGGATCTTCTTGTAGCCGGCCACGCGGCGCACTACGTGCACTTCCCCGTGATGCGAATCGCCACGGCCGGCCACGCCGCCGTCGAAGCGGTCCAGCACCTTGAGCCTGGTGAAGTCGATGCTGTCGGTGTAGTAGTCCACGTGGGTGCGGGTGACGTAGGCCTTGCGTCCCTCCCAGTCGAGCGTCTCCACCTGGTACGGGGTGGACTGCACCATGTGGATGGCGCCCTCGTACAGGGTGAGCGCGGCGGCGGAATAGTCGACCTCGGCGATGATCTGCTGGCGGCCATCGCTGCGGTCGACCACCACGAAGTTGCCATCGGCCACCGCACGCAGGCTGACCGCGTTGGCCGGATAGCTGTCGGCGATCCATTCCCAGCGCTCGCCTTCGCGGTGGATCACCTCGGTCTCGGCCAGCGCTTCCAGGAACACTTCCGGATCGATCGGGCCGAAGCCATCGCCGACCCGGAACGGCAGCTCGAACGCCGCGCAGCGGATGTGGTCGAACAGGATCAGCGGCTGGTCCGGTGCGATGCGCGCGTGTTCGGGCGAGGCCTCGGCGAAGAAGTCCGGATGGCGCACCACGTACTGGTCCAGCGGCTGCGAGCTGGCCACCATCACTCCCAGGGCGGGCTGCTGGCGACGGCCGGCGCGGCCGAAGCGCTGCCAGGTGGCCGCCACGCTGCCGGGGTAGCCGTTGAGGATCACCACGTCCAGGCTGCCGATATCCACGCCCAGCTCCAGCGCCGAGGTGCTGACGATGCCGTCGATGTTGCCGGCGCGCATCGCGCGCTCGGTCTCGCGGCGCTCGGTGGGCAAGTAGCCACCGCGGTAGGCACGGATGCGCGGCGGCTTGCGCGGGTCGTGGTCGAAGATGTCCTTCAGGTACTTGGTCAGCACCTCGACCATCAGCCGCGTCTGCGCGAACACCAGGGTCTTCAGCCCGGACTTGATCGCGATGCGCGCGATGCGGTTGCTCTGCGAACGCGCCGAGGCACGCAGGCCCAGGTCCGGGTTGATCACCGGTGGGTTCCACAGCAGCACCTGCTTCGGCCCGCTGGGCGCGCCGGACTCGGTGATGGCGGTGACCGCCGCCTCGATGAGTGCCTCGGCATGCGCCTGCGGATTGCCGATGGTGGCCGAGCACAGGATGAACTGCGGTTGCACGCCGTAGAACGCGCAGATGCGCTTGAGCCGGCGCAGCACGTTGGTGACGTGGCTGCCGAACACGCCACGGTAGGTATGCACTTCGTCGATGACGATGTAACGCAGGTTCTCGAAGAACTGCGCCCACTTGGTGTGATGCGGCAGGATCGCCTGGTGCAGCATGTCCGGATTGGAGACCACGATGTCGCCGTGCAGGCGGATCGCCTGCCGCGCATCGCCGGGGGTGTCGCCGTCGAAGGTGAAGGCTTTCACCCCCAGATCGCCGGCGCGGTTGAGCTCCAGCAGCTCGGCCACCTGGTCCTGGGCCAGCGCCTTGGTCGGGAACAGATAAAGCGCCTTGGCCTTGTCCTGCATCGCCGCGCTGACCACCGGCAGGGTGTAGCACAGCGACTTGCCGCTGGCGGTGGGAGTAACGATGGCCACATGCTCGCCGCGCTGGCTGGCCTCCCAGGCCTCGGCCTGGTGGCTGTACAGCTGCTCGATGCCGCGTGCCTTCAGCGCCGCGGCCAGGGCGGGCGGTACCGCATCGGGAATAGGCGCGTAGCGGCCTTCGCGGCCGGGAATGGCGAAGCTGCCGGTGATGCGGTCCTGGTAGCGGCGCTGCAGGCGCGCACTGAGCAGGGCACCGTCGCGGGCGGGCAGGCCGTCGCGGGTAGCGAGCTTCTGCTCGGCGTCGGCGGTGCGCTTGGCGAGTTCGTAGGCCATGGAAAGTGGAGCCGGGACGGATTGCGAGGGGTCACATGGCACCACATTCACGTCTCAGGATGTGAGACATCGCGCGCGAAGGGCGTGAACCGTTCAGTACCAAGGCTCGGGGCGTTGCGCGATGTCCGCGTCAAGCGCATGGCGGCGGCGCAGGAACTGCACGACGCAGAGCACAACGCGTACCGCCTGCCAGACCAACGCCAGTACTGCCAGCAACTGCCAGCCATGGGCAACCGCCCAGCCCGGGTCCAGCCGCTGCGGCAGCGGCGTTCCGGTGGCGCCCAACACCAGCACGCACAGCAGCAGGCCCAGCCAGGCCAGATGCCAGAATCCGCCCGTGGGCGGATAGCGCCGCCTGTCGCTGGCCAGGCACGACGCCGTACCCGCACCCAGCACCCCGCCATCACAGGCACGCACCTCCAGCAACATCGAGCGCCCACTGGAGAATCCTGCGACGTGCTCCCATTCCTCCGGAAGCTGCACGCGCCGGTCATTGCCCAGCAGCCACACCCGGGATGTCTGGGCAGTACGCTGGAAAGCGCGCAGGCGCCCGCGGACCTGCAGCACGCGCTGCGCCGTCGCAGGGCTGTCGCGGCGAGGCAGGCCCAGCCAGACCGCAAGACCGGCGATGACGAGCAGCGGCATGGCGAGCAGGCCGGGGACGCCGGTGGCGGCCCATAGCGCCAGTGCGGCAATCACCAGCGGGGAAGGGCGCAGGCCAGGACCACGTCGCAGCGCGACTTCTTCCGGCGTCTCCCTGCGCTCGCCACAGACGCGGCTGGTGGCGGCATCCGGTCGCGCAGCAGCGAGGGTGAAGCCATTGAGACGCACCACGACGGCCTCGCGTTCGCCCAGCACCACCTCGGCTTCATTGTCTTCCGAGAGGTAAGGCCATGCCTGTCTTGGCACCAGCACGGGAATGCCACCCCGCAGGCCGTCGCCGACCGGAAAGATGTTCCAGCGCGCGCCGGCAGTGAATACCCCGCGCAGCCGCTTTACCTGGTCGTCATGGCCACGGCCGGTCCGCGCGCGCACCGTTGCCAGTGCCGCATGCTCGTCGGCGCGCAACGTCCGCAGCGTGCTGCTCCGGCGCAGCGCGGCCACACCCGTACGGGCACGTGCCGTCCATTCGGCAATGGCCGCCACGACCATCGCCAGCAGGATTGCCACGCCAACCAGCACTGCCGCACGCGACATCAGCAGGCGACCGGCTGCTGGAGTGAGACGGTGAAGGGAGCTGACATGGGGGTTGCCGTAGCGGGAACAGCACAGGATGCAGGCCCGGCCCCGCGGGGGGAATGAAGTTTGTTGCAAACTTTGGCGGTCCTGGCCGCGCATCGGCCAGGCGTGACCCACCCTGAATGCCCCGGCTGATGCCAACGAAATCTGAAGCCCGCATCCGTATCCTTGTTCACAGGACGCAACCAACAGGGTGGATGGCGGTGGCAGGACGTGGATCGCAGGGCGCACTGCTGGCTGGCCTGTTGCTGGTTGGGTTTGCGCGCGCGCACGCGCAGCAGGCCGTGCAGGTGCCCGATCCCGCGCCCGCTGCCCCCGCAGATGCTGCGGCGGCAACCACCGCGCCGGTGTCCACCACCCCGCCGCAGGACAACGTCACCACCCTCGGCGAAGTGCGGGCGCTCAAGCCCGAAGACGACCAGCCGCTGGACCTGTACCGCTTCAAGAACCCGGTGAAGTTCGGTGACAACCGCTTCAGCCGCGACTGGAGCGAGCCGCCGTCGCCGGAACAGGTCAGCATGAGCGGCGGCTACATCATGATGGGCGTGGTCAAGGGGGTCATGGCGGCCGCCAAGGGCGTGAACAAGCTCACGGGTGGACCTTCGCAGATCCAGGCCGCCGTGGCGCGGCCACCGCCGGAACTCAGTGCGGAGCAGCAGCGGCGCGCGCTGCTGTTCTCCCAGGAACAGAATGCTGGCGACGCGCCGCCGGTGAAGTAGCCGCGCCGCTCAGGCCGGTTGGCCCGGTGCCGGGCGTGACTGCAGGTCGGCGTCTAGCGCGCGTCGCCGGGCGCGGGCGCGCAGGATGCCCCGCGCCAGCAGGACCGCCTGCACCACGATCAGCGTCAGTGACAGCAGCAGCATCAGGCTGCTGGCCACTGCACGCTGGATGCGGTCATCGGAGGCGCCAGGTTCCACGCGCAGGCGCAGACCGCCTGCGTCCTGCCGGGTGGACAGCACGAGCCCCTGCAACGAGAACGGTACAGGGGTTGCGACCACCGCCCCTGCCTCCTGCCAGTGATCGAGCAGGGTGTCGGAACGCACCGGGTCCCGCGGTGCGTGTTGCGCTCCGTCACGTAGGTCATCGGGCGTTTCCAGCACCACGCCGCCGCGCTGCAGGCTGATCAACTGCGGTGTGAGCGCTGCTAATCGGGTGGCGATGGCGGCACCGGCATGCTCGCGGGCGATTCCACGCAGTGCGGCGAGGTCGCTGCCGGTCATGTACATACCGTCCTCGCCCTCCGTGGCCAGCCGGCGCATGTGCTGGGCCAGTTTCGGCCAGTCGTCCAGTGCAGTGTCCTGGCCGTCCACCTCCACCGATGCACCGAGCGCGCGAACGATGGACTGCTGCAACCCTGCGCAGTCGCGCAGGCCGACCGCGCAGGCGGCTTCGACCGTATCGATCATGCGGCCGAGCGCCGTCACTATCTGCTGCTCGCCGCGCGCGGCCATCAGCGCCTGCTGATAGGGATCGCTGATCTGCTGCATCATCAGCATGCGCAGCATTGTCGAATAGCCGTCCTTCTGCGCATCGACGAAACTGCCGCGATACAGTGACAGCAACGGGTCGGGCACCGCCAGCGCAGGCAGCACCACCGTCGTGGCGCCCCAGCGCATCCGCGCGCAATCCGGAAGCACCACCTCCGTGCCGGTGTCGGCCAGCCGGGTCAACGCGAGTTCGCATTGGCCTTCTCCACTGAGCCGCACGCGGTCACCGGGCTGCGGAGGATCCTGCAGCACGCTGTCGGCACGGCTGTCAGTCCGCGTCTGGGTGCCCTGCAGCCCATGCCAAGCCAGGCGGAGGTCGTCGCCGTCACCGGCCAGCAGTGCGGTCACCGCCCCCAGCAGCGCGATCACCAGGAGCAGCAGAGTGCCGCCCCAGCGGATCGGCGGGAAACGGCGCTGCTCATCCACCCGCGACCAGTGCGGGCCGATCGACAGGACGTCGCCGGTGTCCTGGGCGATGTCCAGCTGCACGCTCTGCTGCAGCGGAAGGCGCCCGCACTGCTGCCAGTGCACCGGGACCTGTACCTGCAGGCTGTCGCCGACGAAGAAGCGTTGCAGCCGCAGCGCGGCATTCATTGGATTGGGCATCTCCAGCCGATGCAGGACGCCCTCTACGCGACGGACCCGGCCAGGTCGGATCTTGCGCAGCGGCGGGCGGAGCTGGCACACGATACCGGCCAGGGCCGCCGCAATGGCCAGCAGCATGACCAGCGGCAGCGCATCGCCCAGGTCGGCGACGGTGGCCGTCAACAGCAGTGAAAGCGCGATGATCCAGAAGCCAGCGGGGAGCCATCCGAACGCGAGCCGCCGCCGCAGCTGCGCTTCCTCGAAGGTCTCGGCACGCTCTTCCAGTGTCGTGACCGGCTGGGCGGCCAGGGACGGGGGCGCGGGCAGTGGCGGGGCACCAGGCGGGAGCCCGTCGGTGCGGCCGTCGTGCAGGCTGCGGCTGCGTCCTTCGACAACGGAAAAATCATTGAGCCGCACCACGATGGCCTGACGCTCCGTCAGCACAACGTCGGCGTGGTTGTCCTCGGCCAGGAACAGGGGCGCATCGTAGGGCAGCAGCACGTCCACGCCACCGAGGGTGTCGTGGAGTGTTTCGACGCCGTTGGCGATGATGCCGTGGCGGCTGAAGCGGCCACGCAGGCGACGCACACCGGTTTCCCACACGAGGCCGTGAGCAACGCGGAGGGACTCCAGGGCCAGCGCTTCGTCGTCCTGCAGTTCACGGACGACCTGGGTGCGGCGCAGGGCGGCCAGCGCATTCTGGTTGTCCTTGCGCCGCGACTGGTAGTTCAGCCAAGCCACCAGCGCCACGAGCAGCAGGATGATCTTGACGATGATGAAGACGCTCATCGGCGCACCCCGCCCGAAGGCTGACGATACGCGATGGCAGGGGATGGGAATGGGAATGTGCGTGATGCACACGACATCGTGTCGATCATGGCTCCCTCCTGGAGCTGTCCGTCCGCGTGCCAGTCTGCCTCGGGTGGCCGGCACAGGGCAAACCCAGCGGTTCCGGCACTGCCCGATCCGGGCACGTCTGTTGATATGCGCAGAGGCGGACTATCGAGGTGCGGCTACCTGCCGTCGCCTGCCCTACGGTGCTGGTTGCGTCAATCGAGGGCCGTGCATGCGCCGCCGTTCCAGCCACCACAGCAGTGAGGCGCACAGCACGAAGGCCAGCCACCAGGGCCAGCGCGACCCCGGCACGGACTGCATCGCCGACGTGTTCATCGGCGTGCTGGAGGCCAGGGCCTGGGAGGTCGCATCGATCATCGCCTGCCGATGCAGTGCAGGTGCCTCCTTCGGATCGAACACATAGCGCCAGACGATGCTGTCGCCATGCTGCAGGCGCTGCCAGCCTGCGTCACGTGGCCACCAGCCGGCGCAGCGCAGGGTCGAGGTCGCGCCATCGACGACCAGCGGTACTCCGTCGCCACCTTCGTTGAAGACCTGCAGCGGCGCCTGCACACCACACAGCGCCTGCCGTTCGCCCGCCCAGCTGATCGGCTGCGGCGACCACAGCGCATCACTGCTGCCCTGTGCCCGCGCCAGTGTGGCAACCACGCCGCTCCACAGTTCGCCGTGGCGGTCATCGCGGCCGGCCAGCACCCAGCGCCAGCTGTCAGTCAGTGGCAGCAGGCCGACGCGGCCCTTGCCGGTGGCGCGCCAGCCACCGATGGGCTTGCCGTCATGATCCTGCAGCAGGACACTGCCGCCTGGCACCTGCAGCGCCAGCGCTTCCAGTGCAGGCAATGGCGCACTGTGCGAGCTGCGGTCGGCCTCCTCACCGTAGCCGGTCGGCAGCGTGCCAGCGGCAAGCGGACCTCGTCGCGCGGCCAGCAGGGCGGCTTCGCCGTCACCTGGAAGGATGAGGGTGTGGTTGCTGCCATCGCCCTGCACTGGCAGGCCCAGATCGCGGAGGCGCTGGCGCGCGCTGGGCGAAGGTGCGCCCGCACTGCGTACCAGCACGCCCAGTCCATCGCGCAGCGCCTGCTGCACGGCGGCGAACTGAGCGGTGCTCAACGCCGTCAGGCTGCGCTCGTCCAGCAGCAGCAGGTCGCTGCGCGCCAGCGACGCGGCATCCAGCGGTACGGCGCCATCGCCGACGCTGAGGCCTGCCCCGGTATCGGCCTGTGCCTGCACGCGTAGACCCGCGTCCGTGGCCCAGCGGCGCAGGTACTTCAGTTCCGGTCCGGGCGCGCTGGCACGGACCAGCAGCCGCACGGGCGACGCCGGCACGGTCTGTTGTGGTACCGGCACGCTGTCCACCACATGGCCTTCAGCGTCGAGCAGGCGCAGCTGGAACACGCTGCGGCCTTCGGCACGCGCGACGCCGCTGAGCTGCACGCGTCCGCCGTCGGCAACATCGGTGCGATCGACCACGCTGTCGGCCGGGTCGAGCAGTTCCGCACTTGCGTGCGCCACGCCGTTCGCCTGAGCGCGCACCTCGAAACGCGCGCCCGGCGCGACGTCGGCCGGTGGCTGCAGTGCGATCCAGCCACGCGGCGCGGGGACCTGCTGCCAGCGCACGTCGCCAGGCAACAGCGCGTCGCGGTCACGCGCGACCAGGCCGGCACCGACCAGGCTGAGCGTGGCGGCCGGATGCTGGCGCAGCGCGGTCGCCAGGTCCGGCACGCGCTGCGCACCGGGCACATCGGAGGCTTCCGGCAACAGCAGCAGCGGGCCTGCGCTGGCAGGGAGTACGCCAGCCCTGTCGGCATCGATTCCGAGCACGACCAGGCCGGCGGCGGGTTGCTGGCGGGTGGGCGGCACCAGGCAGAAATACAGCAGCGTGGCGGCGATGACCTGCAGTGCTATCACGATCCACCGGCGGCCAGGGCGCGCGGTATCTCCACGCAGCTGGCGCACGCTGCCGATGACCACGATCAGGCCGAGTGCCAGCGCAATCCACAGATTCACAGCGGAGGCGTTCATGGCTGCGCCTCCAGCGCGTCGAGGTAGCGCTGGCCCATCGCATCGGCGGCACTGCGCCGCATTGCCTGCGGCAGCGGACGCTGCAGCGCCCGCCACAGCTGCGCGCGCAGGCGCTGGCGACAGTCGCCGCAGTCGGGCTCGATGCGCAGCTGCTCGATGGCCGCAGCCAGATCCAATGCATCGGGCAGGTAGGCCGCGTTGCGCTGCTGCCAGGCCGCAAGCGCATCCAGATCCGGTGCGCCGTTGTCATCACCGAGGCGCTGCCAGGCCTCAACGATGGCCGGATCGGGTGGGGGCCGCGCGGCCAACGGCAGTTCCCGACTGGCCAATCCAGCCCGATCACCGCCGAGACGGCGGCCTTCATCGATCGGTGGCAGTTCCGGTCCGACCCGGGCCAGGTAGATACGCTCGGCCTGCTGCACCTGCTTGATGAAACCCAGTGCCTTGTAGGCGAAGGGCAATGCCTGCTCCGGTCGGCCCTGGCGCAGCTCGCCTTCGGCCGACCACATCTGGTCCAGCGCGGCCTTCAGCGTGGCACGGGTCTGTGGGTCGAGCAGTGTGGCCGCTTCGGCATGGTCGTGGGTATGCCCGTACTCGGAGAGCACGTCGGTGGCGCTGCCGAACACCGGTGGCGTATCGGCGTTGGCGGACTTGCCACCGTGATCATGGCCATGCCCGCCGTGCGTTTCGGCATCGGCAGCATGGTCGTGATCGTGATCGTGATCATCGTCGTGGTCGCCGGCGGCCGGCGTATCGCTGGTGGGCAGGTCGCTGGTCGGCGGCGGCTTCGGCGCACCCTCGCTTTCCTCGCCCAGGAACTGGCCGTAGCGCAGGCGCAGGATGCGCTGGTCGACACCGATCGCATCACTGCGTTTCACGAAGTCATCCGCGGCCAGGCCACGACGCTGCCGGATCAACGCTTCGGCGTCGATGATGATCTGCCGCTGGCTGCGGAAATAGGCTGGCAGGGTTTTCTTGATGCGGCCTTCCAGTTCGGCACCGAGTGCCACCTCGGCGCTGGGCAGGCGCAGGATCACGCTGCTGCTGCGGCCGGTCTGCGCCGTCGGCGCGTGGTTGTCACGCACCTCCAGCTGCGCGATCACATCGTTGCCGGGTTGCGCACCCAGCGCGGCAAGGTCGAGCGTATGCGCGAAACGGCGCGCCGTGGGTTCGCCGCTGCCGGTGAGGCCGACGCTGCGCTTCACGAAGGTGATGTTCTCGCCACTGCCCTGGGTGGTGGTGATCGACAGCGTCGCCTGCGCCGCGACACCGTAGTCGTCGCTGGCCTCGAAGCGCAGCGCCCACTGGCGCTGTCCGGGCGTGCCCAGCACCAGGCTGGTGGCCGGTTCCAGCACGCGCACGCTGGGGGCACGGTCGGCGACCACGTCCAGCCGATGCAGGCGGGTCTCTGCCATCGCCGGTTCGCTCACCACGCGGTACAGCACCGGCGTGCGTGCCACATCCTGCGCCTGCCACTGGCCATCGTGTTCGCTCAGCGGCAACCGGTGACCATCGTGGAACTGCAGCCATGCCTTGTCCGGTGCGCGGTCGAAGCGCAGCGACCAGGACAGCCGGCTGTCGGCGGCGACCTTGGCGTCCAAGGCATTCTGGGTAAGCGTGGCCTGGCCGGTATAGGCCGGCGCGTCGATGCGCAGGCGGGTGGACTGCAGGTGCAGTGGGCCCGCGGCAGCCATGCTGCCAGGTGCCGCCGTACGGGCTGGCGCGGAGCCGGGGCTGGAACGTGGCCAGCCGACTGCCAGTGCAACGATGGCCAAGCCTGCGATCCAGCACAGCGCCAGTGTCCCACGCGGCCAGCGTGGACGCAGCTCCGGCATCGCACGTTCCAGCGTGGCCAGCACATGCGCACGCTGGCGCTGCTGCAGCGGATTGAGCGTGGCGGCATCGGCGAACAGCAGGTCGGCACTGTCCTCGCTGGCACCGCTGCCATCGAGCTGGCGCTGCAGCCAGTGCCGGTCCAGCTGGCGGGTACGTGCCGTGGCGAAGGTCGCGCAGGCGAGCAGACTGACCGTGCCAACCACGCAGGCGACATCGAAACCCGCCAGGCGCAGCGCCAGTACCGTGGCGGCCAGCGCCCACGGCAGGCCCTGCAGCAGGGTGATGAGCGCCCGGCGGCGGCGCGCGCGTTGCCAGGCGTGCTGCAGGGTGTTCATGCGGCCACCCTGCGTCGGGCACTGCTGGCCATCCAGCGTTCCAGCGCGAACAGCAGCACGATGGCCAGCAACAGCCAAGGCGTTGGCTCACGCGGCGGTGGTGTTACAGCAGGCAATGCGGCCCGGTGCGGCGCCTGGTCACGTGCATCGCCCAGACGCGGAGCCATGGGCGGCTGCAGCGCCAGCAGCAGGGCACGCGGCAATTGCGGATCGCGCAGCGCAGCGTTGCTGGCGGCATTCCAGTCGCCGGGCAACGACAGCAGTTGGCCTTGGCCGATGCGTTGCTGCCATAGCAGCGGTACGCCCTCGGCGTCGCGCAACAGGATGCGGGCGCTGGCAGCAGGCTTGCCGGCACGCATGACAAGACCGCCGTCGCGCAGCCACGCCTGCCAGTTCGCCGGCAGTGCATCGTTGCGGCTCCACACGCCAATCTCGCCGTGTTCGGGCACAGCATCCTCCGCCAAGGGCGAGGGCAGTGCCTGCACGCCCCACGCGCGCTGCAGTGCGTTCAACCAGTGCTGGGCAGTGGCGGATGCCTCGCCGTGCACGCGTAGTCGAGGCAGTGCCACTGCCGTCTGCGGCGATGTGAGCGGCATCGCCTGCGTGTGCCATTGCACGTCGCGCGACAGCTGCAGGCGGGCGCCATCCAGGCCGGGCAGCGGGTCGGGAACATGTACGGTCAGTGCTGTGTCAGTGGGTAGCTGTGCGTCCAGTTCACGCAACAGGCTGGGCAGCGATGCGCTGGATACCGGTGGCGCGTGATCGATGGCGGGGAAGCCGGGTGCCAGCCAGTGCCAGTTGCCCTGTTCAGCGGTGCCGCGCAGTGCGGTCGCGTCCAACCCCGGTGCCACTACCGTCCATGCCGTGGGGAGCGGCGCAGGGCCGATCAACGCCGGCCGCGCCAGCAACAGCGCCAACGCGGCCAGCAACAGCAGGCGCACCAGCAGCAGCGGCCAGTCATCGAAACGGATGCGCTGGCGCGGCCGGATCTGTGCGCGCAACCAGCGCAGCGCGGCGAAATCCAGAGGGGTATACGGATGGCGCCGGGCCAGGTGGATCAGCAGCGGCAGCAGCCAGGCGGCCAGCGCGGCCAGGCCCAGCGGGAACAACAGGTTCATGCGCCGCTCCCACGGCCGAACAGCGCCTGCAGCGGTTGGTCCAGCGGCTGGTCGAGCCAGCCGGTCGCATGCGCGATGCCGCCGGCCTGCAGCCGCGCCTGCAAGGCGGTGTGTGCAGCGGCAAAGCGCTGCAGGTAGTCGGCGCGGATCGCCGCACCATCGCCCAGCAGTTCTTCGCCGGTCTCGGGATCGCGGAAACGATGGCCGGCATCAAACGGGAAATCCCGCTCGTCGGCCGTCAGGATCTGCAGCAGCCCCACCTCGCGGCGCGCGCTGGCCAGCTGTTCCAGCAGGACGATGCCTGCCTCGTCGAAGCCATCGCCGATTGCCAGCAGCAGGTCGCCCGGGCGCACGCGTTCCCACAGGGGACGCAGTCGCTCGGCGGCGGGCCAGCTGCCGCGCGCCTGCAGCGCATGCAGTTGCAGATGCACCCGGTCGCGCTGGCGTGCACCGCTGGCGGTGGGCACCAGTTGAAGCCCGTCGCCATTGATCGCCAGCAGGCCGAAACGGTCGCCCTGCTGCAGGGCCAGCTCCACCACGCAGGCGGCCACGCCGCGCATGTGGTCCAGGCGCGTGCGCTGTGGTGCCGCGCGATCAGCTTGGCCGGCCGAGGCGGTGGCGTCGAGCAGCAGCCAGACCGTGATCGGGCTCTCGCGTTCGGATTCGCGCACGAAGAAGCGGTCCGAGCGTGCGTACAGCTTCCAGTCGATCTGGCGCAGCTCGTCGCCTGGTTCGTAGGCCCGGTACTGGGCGAATTCGAGGCCGGCACCGCGGCTGCGGCTGGCATGCTGGCCGATACCGCTGGCACCACTGGCCAGGCGCGGCCGCAACCGCAGCATGCGCAGGCGCGCACGCAGTTCCGGTGGCAACGTCAGCGGCATGCCTGCACTCACGCCAGGATCAACCGGGGAACGGTACGGCCTGCAGAAGTGCGGCGACCACATCGTCGGCGCGCTTCTGCTCGGCCTCGGCGGCGAACGACAGCAGCAGTCGGTGGCGCATCACCGGTGCGGCCAGCGCCTGCACATCCTCGCGGGTGGCAGCGAAGCGGCCCTGCAGCAGTGCGCGTGCTTTCGCCGCCAGCACCAGTGACTGCCCGGCGCGCGGGCCGGCGCCCCACTTCACCCACTGGTTGATCGCCGCCGGCGCGCCGTCGCCGGGGCGGCTGGCGCGCACCAGGCGGGTGATCCAGGCCAGCACGTCGGGGCTGACATGCACCTGGCGCACAGCGGCCTGCAAAGCGATCACCGCCTCGGCGTCCATCACCTTCGGTACTGCGTCGGTGGCGCCGCCGGTGGTCTGCTCCAGGATCTGGCGTTCCTCGTCCTCGCTGGGGTAATCCACCAGCACGTGCAGCAGGAAGCGGTCCAGCTGCGCTTCCGGCAGCGGGTAGGTACCGGCCTGCTCGATCGGGTTCTGCGTGGCCAGCACGAAAAACGGCGCAGGCAATGCGTAGGTGGTGCCGGCGTAGCTGACCGTGCGTTCCTGCATCGCCTCCAGCAGCGCGGCCTGCGTCTTGGGCGGGGTGCGGTTGAGTTCGTCGGCCAGCAGCAGGTTCGTGAAGATCGGGCCCTGCTGGAAGCGGAAATGGCGATGGCCGGTGCCGTGGTCTTCTTCCAGCAGCTCGGTGCCGAGAATGTCGCTGGGCATCAGGTCGGGCGTGAACTGCACGCGCCGGAACTGCAGTTCCAGGGCCTGCCCGAGCGAGCGCACCAGCAGGGTCTTGCCGAGCCCGGGCGCACCTTCCAGCAGGCAATGGCCGCCGGCCAGCAGGCCGATCAACAGCTGTTCGACCACGCTGTGCTGGCCGACCACGGCACGGGCCAGGGCGCCGCGCAGCGCATCCAGGCGCGGCAGCAGGGAATCGAGGTCGAGGGTGGTCATGGGCGTGCAGGTCCTGTCAGTTGTTCAGCGCGTACATCACGATGTTGACGCCGAAGCGGGTGTTGTCTTCGGCCAGGAAACGCTTGTTGCGCCAGTCGTAGTCCCACTCGCAGCCGTAGTCCTTGTTGCTGTAGAGCAGGCCCAGGCGGCCATCGACCTCGATGCCCTTCAGGTAGTCGTGCACCAGGTCGTCGCCCCAGCCGTTGAGCTCGAAGCCGGTGGCGGGCGGGCCGTCCGGGAAGCGGAAGAAGCTGCGATACAGCGCATGGGTGTTGGGCAGCTTCTGCAGGGCTTTCGGCCCGAACAGGCGGCCCATCTGCGCCTCGAACGAGGTGGCGAACAGGCCATCGATGTCGTGGTTGCAGTCGTCGACGAAGACGAAGCCGCCATTGCGCACGTAACGCACGAAGTTCTGCCGCTCGGCGGCGTTGAACTCCACCAGCGTGTGCCCGGCCAGATAGCAGAACGGTGCTTCCAGCATGCGCGGGTCGGCCAGTGCCACCACGTGCTCCTGCGGGTCCACGCGCAGCGAGGTGTAGTCGATCAGCGAGGTGATCAGGTTGGACGGCATGCGCGCGTCCACGTCCCAGTCACCGGAGTCGTACTGCAGGCGGGTGAACCAGAAGTCGTAGCGCGAACTGCGCGGGCCTGCCTGTGCCCAGGCCGGCAGCGCCGCCGCCGAAGCGGCAGCGGCCAACCAGCGCAGGCAGGCCCGGCGATCCATCAGACCGCGTCGGACAGCGAGGTGAAGGTGAAATCGCGCAGCTTCATCGGCGGGATCATCATCACGTAGCTGGATTCATCACCGGCCACGCGCACCGGCTTGCCCAGCTCTTCGATGTTGTTGAGCATGATCACCGGCGACTCGTTGAAGCGGAAGTTCTTCACCGGGTGCTTGATCTGTCCGTTCTCGATGTAGAAGGTGCCGTCGCGGGTCAGGCCGGTCAGCAGCACGGTCTGCGGATCGACCATGCGGATGTACCAGGTGCGGGTGACCAGGATGCCCTTCTGGGTGCCACGCACCAGTTCGGCGGTGCTCTTGTCGCCACCGCTCATCAGCAGGTTGCCCGGGGTGGCCTTGGCGGTCTTGCCCTGCTTCTGGGCCCAGAAGCGCGAGTAGTCCAGGTTGGCGATCTTTCCGTTCTCGATGATCGCCATGCGCTCGCGCGGCATGCCTTCGCCGTCCCACGGCAGCACCGGTGCTTCGGCATGCCAGGGGTCGGCATACATGCTTACGCGCGGGTCGTAGACCTGCTCGCCCAGCTTGTTGCCACCGCCCTTCTTCGACAGGAAGCTGCGGCCTTCATCGGCCGAGCGGGCACTGAAGAAGTTCATCATGAAGCTGATCAGGCCCGCGGCCGCCGCTGGTTCCAGGATCACCGTGTACTTGCCCGGCTCCAGCGCCTTGGCTTCGGCCGATTCGGTGGCCTTGCGCATGGCGATGCGGATGTCCTGGTCGGCCTTGAAGTCCGCCGCGTCCTTCAGGTTGCGGCCGACCCAGCCCGAACCGCGGCCATCTTCGGTGCGCACCGTGCAGGTGTAATCGAAGTTGGTGGTGCGCTGGTAGGCGAAATTGCCGTTGCTGTTGGCGGTAGCCTGGAAGCCCTGGCCGTCCTCGAGGAAGCCGGCGGCAATCAGGCCATGCCCACGGCACGGCGCGATCGAATCGGCGGCAACCTTGGCACGGAACGCCGGATCAATCGCCGCAGTGGATTCGCTGAAGGTCGGGCTGGCGCGGTAGCTCTGCTTGCCGATGGCCGGCATGAACTCCGGGTTTTCCGGGGCCAAGCGCGCCAGATCCTCGGCACGACGCACCACGCGTTCCAGCGCGGCGTCGTCGAACTCGTTGATCGAGGCGGTGCCGACGCGCTTGCCGAAGGCAACGGTGACCGCCAGCTCGGTGTTGTCGACGATGCCGCTGGTGGACACGTTGTTCAGCGCGAAACGGATGTTGCCACTGATTGCACCGGCCAGCACGGCGGTGCACTCATCGGCCTTGGACAGGGCGATGACCTTGTCGAGGATGGCCTTGGCCTGGGCTTCGGTGAAGATACTCATGGTGTAAGGGCTCCTGACCGGTCAGCCGAGGCTGCGTGCGGTGTTGATGACGTTGATGCCGTTGAAGCGCGCGGTCGACGAACCGTGCGAGACCGCCGAAACCTGGCCCGGCTGGCCCTTGCCGTCGAAGAACGAACCGCCCAGGCGGTAGTCGCGCTCGTCGGCCACGGCGGTGCAGGCGTTCCAGAATTCCGGCGTGCGGATCTGGTAGGCCACGTCCTCCAGCATGCGGGTGATCTGGCCGTTCTTGATCTCGTAGAACAGCTGGCCGCCGAACTGCGCGTTGTAGCGCTGCTGGTCGATCGAGAACGAACCATCACCGATGATGTAGATGCCGTTCTCCACGTCCTTGATCAGGTCCGGCACGCTCAGCGGCTGCTTGCCCGGTGCCATCGACACGTTGGCCATGCGCTGGAACTGCACGCTGGACCACGAGTCGGCATAGCAGCAGCCGTCGGACTCGGTCTTGCCGAGGATGTGGGCCTGGTCGCGGATGGTCTGGTAGTCCACCAGCTTGCCGTTGCTGATCAGGTCCCAGCGCTTGCACTTCACGCCTTCATCGTCGTACGCCACCGCGCCGAGGCTGCCTGGCTGGGTCTTGTCGGCGAAGATGTTGACGTGCTCGCTGCCGTACTGGAAGTGCTGTTCGCGCTTGTCCAGGGTGGCGAAGCTGGTGCCGGCATAGTTGGCTTCGTAGCCGAGCACGCGGTCCAGTTCCAGCGGGTGGCCGATCGACTCGTGGATGGTCAGCCAGGTGTGCGACGGGTCGAGCACCAGGTCGTACTTGCCCGGCTTCACCGACGGTGCCTTCAGCTTCTCCTGCGCCTGCCTGGCCGCCGCGATGGCGTCCTCCTTCATGTCGTAGGAGGTGCTGTAGTTGACCACGCCGTTCGGGCTGACCACCTTGCCGGCGGTGGCGCCATCGAGGTACTCGTAGCCCAGGCCCATCGGCGAGGACAGGCCCTCGCGGGTTCGGAACTTGCCGCTGGCCTTGTCGATGGCAGTGACCGTCATCGGTGCCCAGATGCGGTGCACGTCCTGGTCGATGTAGGAACCATCGGTGGAGGCGAAGTACTTCTGCTCGTTGACCAGGAACAGCATCGAATTGACGAAGCTGGCACCGGCGCCCATCGCGGCGGCGTTGACATCCAGCAGCAGGCCGACCTTGTCCTTGATCGGCACTTCCATCGCATTCTTGCGGATCGGCGTGCGCCAGCTCACCTCGCCCACGCCCGGTGCCTTGGCCAGCTGTACCGGCGCGGTCTGCACGCCGGCGTTGGCCTTGGCGATGGCCGCGGCCTGCTGCGCGGCCCTGGCCACGTCGGCGGTGCCCAGCGCATTGGTGGCGGCGAAGCCCCAGGCACCGTTGACGATCACGCGGATGCCCACGCCGGTGGACTCGGTGTTCACCACGTTCTGCACCTTGTCCTCGCGGGTGATCACGAACTGCCGCAGGTAGCGGCCGATGCGCACGTCGCAGTAGGTGGCACCAGCCTGGCGGGCGGCGGCCAGCGCCGCATCGGCCAGGCGCTTCTTCAGCCCCAGGTCCAGCGTGCTCTGCAGTTGCTCGGCGGCGATCACCTTGCCGAAGAAGGAGGGCACGATCAGCCCGCCCGCGGTAAGCCCGGTCAGGGCCAGGAAGTCACGTCTTTGCAAGGCTGCTCTCCATGTCGAAGGATGGGTGGCTCAAGCGCCGAGACTGCGCGCGGTATTGATGATGTTGATGCCGTTGAAGCGGGTGGTGGACGAGCCGTGCGAAACCGCCGAGACCTGGCCGGGTTGGCCCTTGCCGTCGAAGAACGAACCGCCGAGGCGGAAATCGCGCTCATCGCAGATGGCGGTGCAGGCGTTCCAGAACTCCGGCGTGCGGATCTGGTAGGCCGCATCCTCGACCATGCCGGCGATCTTTCCATCCTTGATCTGGTAGTACAGCTGGCCGCCGAACTGCGCGTTGTAGCGCTGCTGGTCGATCGAATACGAACCGCGGCCGTGGATCCAGATGCCGTTCTCCACGTCCTTGATCATGTCCTCGACGCTGAGCGGCTGCTTGCCCGGCGCCAGCGAGACATTGGCCATGCGCTGGAACTGCACGCTGGCCCAGGAATCAGCATAGCTGCAGCCATGCGACGCATCGCGTTCGAGGATATGGGCTTCATCGCGGGTGGCCTGGTAATCGACCAGGATGCCGTCGCGCACCAGGTCCCAGCGCTGTGTCTTCACCCCTTCGTCGTCATAGCCGACCGCGCCGAGGCTGCCCGGTTGGGTCTTGTCGGCGAAGAAGGTGACGATGTCGCTGCCCCAGCGGAAGCCGGCATCGCGCTTGTCCAGCGTGGCGAAGCTGGTGCCGGCGTAGTTGGCTTCGTAGCCGAGCACGCGGTCCAGCTCCAGCGGGTGGCCGACGTTCTCGTGGATGGTCAGGAACAGGTTGGACGGGTCCAGTACCAGGTCGTACTTGCCGGGCTTCACCGACGGCGCCTTCAGCTTCTCGCGGGCATGGCGGGCAGCGGCGATGGCGTCCTCGACCGGGTCGTAGGAATCGCGGTAGGCGGTGATGCCACCGGGCAGCTGGACCTTGCCGCGCGCATCGCCATCGAGGAACTCGTAGCCCATGCCCATCGGCGAGGACAGGCCGGCGCGGGTGCGGAATTTGCCGCTGGCCTTGTCGATGGCGGTGGCGGTGAACGGCAGCCAGATGCGGTGGATGTCCTGGTCGATGAACGAGCCATCACTGGAGGCGAAGTACTTCTGTTCGTTGACCAGGAACAACGTGGAATTGATGTAGTCGGCGCCCGCATTCAGCGCGGCGGCATTGAGCGACAGCAGCAGCTCGACCTTGTCCTGGATCGGCACTTGCATGGCATTGCGGCGGATCGGCGTCTGCCAGCGCACCTCACCCACCGACGGCGTCGGTGCCAGCTGCACCGGACGGGTCTGTATGCTGGCGTTGGCACGGGCAATCGCGGTGGCCTGCTCGACCGCCGCGCGCACCGCCGCCTCCGTCTGCTGATGAGTGGCGGCAAAGCCCCAGGCGCCATTGACGATCACCCGCACGCCCACGCCGGACGACTCGCGGTTGGTCACATTGCCGACCTGGTGCTCGCGGGTGATGACCGACTGGTTGAGGTAACGGCCGATGCGGACGTCGCAGTAGCTGGCCTTGGCGCTGCGCGCGGTGGCCAGGGCGACCTCGGCCAGGCGCCGGCGCTGGGCGGTATCGACCGGGGCCAGCAGCTGCTCGGCAGCGATGGCTCGGGAATGCGGCAGCAGCAGGCCGGCCAGGCCCAGACCGGAAACAGCCAGGAACTCACGTCGTTGCACAGCGTTTCTCTCTCTCGCTTGCGTGCGGCCGGCAACAGGCCGAGCCGATCACGTCAACCCCTCGACTTTCGCCAGCGCAGCACGTCCGGGCAAGTGACTGCAGTCATGGTTGGGGAGGGTTTCGGCAGGGCTTGCAGCCCTGCACCCGCCGAATCAACGCCAACGTCAAAAGCTGGCGTTCCGAGGGGTGGCGGGGCGGTGTCGGAGTGCGGGGACGCCGCAAGTACGTCCGTGTAGGC